>JAJQAD010000147.1 GCA_021204005.1 Clostridiales bacterium | reverse complement strand
CTGATTTAGCAAAATCCAGAATTCTGTGGGTATTCCCAGTTTAAAACTACCTACTGATCTGCGAAATCCTAAATTTAGTGGGTCCTCCTGCCACAAAACTACCCACTGATTTACAAAATCCAGAATTCTGTGGGTATTCCTGAAAAATACCCCTGGCTCAAGGAAAAAAGAATCTCAGAAATTCAAGATAAGAATATTGTCTGAACGCCCTATGTCTCAGGCAAAAAGTACCCGGAGGCCATCTCTATCGTTTTTGACAAGTCTGCCATTCGGGTACTTTTATACTATATTTTTTATACTATATCTCTTCTACTTTTCCTCTTCCGCATAGGAAACCGTAACCTGCGGGAATGGTATCTCAATCCCATTGTCGTCAAGCGCATACTTGATATTCTCTGTCAGGCGCCATTTCACCGTCCAGTAATCGTCTGTCCTCACCCAGACCATAACCCCGATCACGACGGAGCTTTCCGCCAGCTCATCGACATAAATTTTCACTGGTTCTCCCTCAAGCAGCAGTTCTTCCTCCTCCACCACTTTTGCGAGAACCTCTTTAGTCTGCCGGATATCCGCGTGATAGGAAACTCCCACCTTGATATCCACGCGCCGCCTGTCCTGCTGCGTGAGGTTCGTCAGGCTGGAGCTGGTCAGGTTCGAATTCGGAACCATAATTACCTTATTATCCAGTGTAACCAGCTTGGTGTAAAACAACTGTATCTCCGCCACTTTTCCCTCGTTGCCGCTGGTATCTTCCTTGATATAATCTCCCACCTTAAACGGGTGGAGCATCAGAATCAATACACCGCCCGCAAAATTGGAAAGTGTTCCCTGTAAAGCAAGGCCGATGGAAAGTCCTGCCGAACCGACGATTGCGATGACAGAGCTGGCTGTGATGCCAAACTTTCCCAGAACAATCAAAATCAGAATACAGTGGAAAAGCACATTGATCACTTTTGAAAGATGCTGCTGGACTCCCGTCTCTAATTTTGATTTTTCCAGGGAGCGCAATACAAATTTCATAACATATTTGATTACTTTGTGCCCGATCAGGAGAACAATGACCGCAATGATCACTTTCATGCAGAAATCCAGTACCGTCGGCAATGAGTCCTGAAAATACTGCACAAAGGTATCCCAGCTAATGAAATTCACATTATTTTCCACTGTCTCAGTAATCGTCTCAGCGACATCCTGAGTCAGCACACAGGAAGTTAGTATACTCATGGTAATACCCCTTTCATGGCGAAAAAAGTGTCGCCGTGCGACACTTCGCGCGCGAGCGGTTGTACCCGCAGCAAAATCTTCCTATCCGCGACGCTGCGGGTCTGCCCCGCGGGTACATTCTCATGGAGTGTTTTTTATTTCACAGGACGAACTTTCCTATGAAATAAAAAAGATAAATTTCCTGTCACACGCAATCACTAACCTATTGGTAACTATCCAGAGTCAGTCCCGATAATGCTATGCCGTCAGCTCAGCGCATGGATAAACAGCCCGCTGCGCAGCTTCGGCTCAAACCAGGTAGATTTCGGCGGCATCAGGCATCCCGCGTCCGCCACCGCAAAGAGCTCCTGTATCGAAGTCGGGTACATGGCAAAAGCCACTTTCGCATCCGCATGGCAGCGGCGTTCCAGCTCATCCATCCCCCGGATGCCTCCGACAAAGTCAATGCGCGGGTCTGTCTTAGGATCCTCGATGCCGAGCACCGGCGTCAGAAGAAGCTCCTGCAGCAGAGAGACATCCAGCCCCTTTACCGGATCATCCGTGATATCCGCGGCATGGAATCGGCACAGATACCATCTCTCATCCAGGTACATGGTAAACGCCCCCTTTTCCTGCGGTCTTCTCTCTTCACCCTCCAGCACGGAGATGTCAAAGACCTGCTTCATAGCGGCGAGGAATTCCTCCGCGGACATACCGTTTAAATCCCGCACGACGCGGTTGTAGTCCATAATGTAAAGCTCCTCATCCGGGAACAGGACGGAGAGAAAATAATTGAACTCCTCCGTGCCGTCATACCCGGGATGCTCCGCCCGGCGCTTTAAGCCCACCTTAACGGCAGAAGCTGCGCGGTGATGTCCATCCACGATATAGATTCGGCTGATTCCGGCAAAAGCTTCCTCAATAGTGCGGATATCCGCTTCGTCACAGATCACCCATACCCGGTGCGTCACGCCGTCCGGTGATGTAAAATCATACTCCGGCGCAGTCTGCTTCACCCGGCTCACCACTGCGTTGATCTGAACATTCGCCCGGTATGCAAGAAAAATCGGACCGGTCTGGGCATCACAGGTATCCACATGGCAGATGCGATCCTGCTCCTTTTCCGCCCGGGTATTCTCATGCTTCTTGATCACACCATTCTGGTAATCATCAATCGCCGCACAGGCAGCAATCCCGGTCTGCGTCCTCCCGTCCATCGTCAGCTCATAGATATAGTAACAGGGCTTCTCCTCAGTAATGAAATCACCGTTTCCGATCATCTCCCAGAGGATGTCGTGCGCTTTCTGATACACCTCCGGCGCATAGGTATCCGCCGAATCATCGAACTGTGTCTCCGCGCGGTCAATTCTCAGAAAAGATTCCGGCTCCCGCAAGACTTCCGCCTTCGCCTCCCGGCGGTTATATACATCATAGGGAAGCGCCGCAATCCGGGACGCTTTCTCCCGGCAGGGCCGGATACTGCAAAAAGGTTTTATTGTCGCCATTATTTTCTCCTTTAAAAAAGATGAATGTGACTCAATCGTTCTTATCCATATCACTATGTCCTGCCGAATACGCCACATTCACCTTACCATATTATTTACTTTACATCCGTTTCGATGACTTATTTAATCACTCTGACTTTCAGCACGCCCTCGATGGCAGACAGCTTCTCCACTACTTCCGGGGTCACCGGGCTGTCGAGATCCATCAGAGAATACGCATAATCTCCACGGCTCTTGTTCGTCATGTCAGAAATATTGATCCCCGCGTCCCCGCAGACTGCGGTATACTGGCTGATCGTATTTTTCACATTTCTGTGGGTGATGGAGATACGTCCCGCCGCGCTGCAGACACCCATGGTGCAATCCGGATAGTTGACAGAATGAATAATATTTCCGTTTTCCACATAATCGATAATCTCATCCACCGCCATCATTGCGCAGTTATCCTCAGACTCCGCTGTGGAAGCGCCCAGATGAGGAATGACGATACAGTTCTTCGCGCCCGCTGTCGTGGGGTTCGGGAAATCCACCACATATTTGCGGATCTTTCCTGCCTCAAGAGCCTCTACCATCGCCACCTCGTCCACCAGGGTATCACGGGAGAAGTTTAACACAACCGTGTTCTCTCTCATGGAAGCAATCGCCTCTCTGCTGATCATCCCCTTTGTCGAATCCATCAAAGGCACATGGATGGTGATAAAATCACAGTTCTGATAAATATCTTCCGCCGTATACACATGCTGCACATGGTTGGAAACATTCCATGCGGACTTGAGGGAAAGATACGGATCATATCCCAGAACATTCATACCCAGAGCAACCGCAGCATTTGCAATCTGAACGCCGATGGCGCCCAGACCGATCACGCCCAATGTCTTGCCCTTGATCTCGGTTCCAGCAAACGCTTTTTTCGCTTTTTCCGCTGATTTCGCGATTCCCGCGTCATCCTTATTCTCAATCACCCAGTCGATACCGCCCTTGATATCACGGCAGGCCAGCAGCATACCGGCAATCACCAGTTCTTTTACACCGTTCGCATTAGCGCCGGGAGTATTGAATACCACAATACCTTTCTCCGCGCATTTATCCAACGGAATGTTGTTCACTCCGGCGCCCGCGCGGGCTACCGCAAGCAGATTGTCCGGCAGATCCATATCGTGCATGGCAGCGCTTCTGACAAGTATAACATCAGCGTCCGCGACATTGTCTGTCTTCTCATAGGTATCCGGGAACTTTTCCAGACCGCAGGCTGCGATCGGATTTAAGCAGGTATATTTCGCCATTGTAATCATCCTCATCTCTTTCATTTTATTGCAACGCGCCCAATACAATAAATCCGTCAAACACTCTCCCCCGACTATGAATGACTATGCGTTTTCCTTCTCGAATTTTTTCATAAACTCAACCAGAGCTTTCACGCCCTCGATCGGCATCGCGTTGTAGATGGATGCGCGCATACCGCCAACCGTACGGTGGCCTTTCAGATTCTCCAGTCCGGCTGCCTTTGCTTCCTTGACAAACTTCGCCTCCAGATCCTTGTCGCCGATGATAAACGGCACATTCATCAGAGAGCGGTCTTCCTTGCGGACAGTACCCTTGAACATGGTATTGTTATCAAGGTAATCGTAGAGGATTGCCGCCTTTTCCTCGTTGCGCTTCTGCATTGCCTCAAGGCCGCCCAGGTTTTTGATCCACTTAAAGACCTTGCCGCAGATGTAGATGCCGTAGCACGGCGGTGTATTGTACATGGAACCGTTGTCCGCCTGCACCTTCAGGTTCAGCATCGTCGGTACATAAGCCGGCAGGTCATCGCGGAGCAGATCCTCGCGGATGATCACGATCTGCACGCCTGCAGGTCCGATATTCTTCTGGACGCCGCCGTAAATTACGCCGTATTTCTCTACATCGATGGGGCCTGCCAGGAAACAGGAGGACACATCGGCCACCAGAGTCTTGCCCTTGGTGTTGGGAAGCTCATGATAGGTGGTGCCGTAGATGGTATTGTTCTGGCAGATATATACGTAATCGGCATCCTCAGAGATCGGCAGATCCGAGCAATCCGGGATATAGGAAAACGTCTTATCCTCGGAAGTCGCAATCTTGTTTGCTTTTCCATATTTCTGCGCCTCTGCGTATGCTTTCTTCGCCCACTGACCAGTGACAATGTAATCCGCCACACCGTTCTTCATCAGGTTCATGGGGATTGTCGCAAAATGAAGCGCCGCGCCGCCCTGAAGGAACAGCACTTTGTAGTTGTCCGGAATACCCATAAGGTCTCTTAAGTCTGCCTCTGCCTCATCGATAATTTCCTGGAACATGGCGGAACGGTGACTCATCTCCATGACGGACATGCCGCAGCCGCGGTAGTCAAACATCTCCTCCTGCGCCTCTTTTAACACCTCCTCCGGCAAAACCGCCGGACCTGCTGAAAAGTTATATACTCTGCTCATTTTGATCCTCCTGTTATACACTAAGTTTCCATATATGTATTCTGAAAACCAGGCTTTATATTACCTGATTCCGAATCCCTGTCTGTTATTTTCAGAGCTCCTGTCTGCAGCCATTGATTTCTGCTTTCCGGGCGATATGCGATACCACTCACACTGAAAGGGCACTCTACTGCTCGTGGCTCTCCAGATCCTGTTTGTCAAAGGCGTCGCTGATCGGCGCTCCCGGAGCCACCATCGGCCATACATTGTCGTCGCTGCCGATCATGCAGTCGATCAGCACCGGCGTCTTTCTGGTGAGAGCCAGGGCAAATGCATCCGCAAACTCTTCGCGGGTCGTCACACGGATGCCCTCCGCGCCCATACCCTCCGCGATTTTTACAAAATCCACGCCGTCTGCGAAGACGGTGTTGGAGTAACGGTTTCCGTAGAAAAGCTGCTGCCACTGATGCACCATGCCGAGCACGCTGTTGTTGATCACCACCTGGATCAGTGGAAGCTGTTGCCGCACCGCAGTCATAATCTCATTCATGTTCATGCGGAAGCATCCGTCGCCTGCGATGTTGACCACCTGTTTTTCCGGATTTGCCGCCTGTGCACCGATTGCAGCACCCAGGCCGTATCCCATAGTGCCTAAGCCCCCGGAAGAAAGAAAGCTGCGGGGATGTTTGTACTTATAATACTGCGCAGCCCACATCTGGTGCTGCCCCACCTCCGTGACTATAATCGCCTCCCCGTCGGTCTGGCGGTAAATCTCCTCCATGACAAAGGGACCGGTCAGTCCGGGCTCGGGATAAACCATCGGATACTTCTTCTTCAGTTCCTCAATCTCCGCTTTCCACTCGCTGTGATCCTGTTTATCCAACAGCTTATCGAGTCGGAGCAGGATTTCCTTGATATCTCCGACGACACTGGCGTCCGTCACAATATTTTTATTAATCTCAGCGGGATCTACATCAAACTGTAAAATCTTCGCCTGCGCGGCAAACCGTTTTGCATCGCCGATCACACGGTCGCTGAAACGCGTACCGATTGCAATCAGAAGATCACAGCTGCTCACTCCGTAGTTTGACACTTTCGTACCGTGCATCCCCAGCATACCGGTATAATACGGACTCGTCTCATCAAAAGCGCCCTTTCCCATAAGGGAATTGCAGACCGGCGCGTCCACCTTTTCCACAAACTTCGCCAGCTGGCGGCTCGCACCGGAGATAACCGCTCCACCTCCGACAAATATGTAAGGCCTTTCTGACCTGCGGATCATCTGCACTGCCGTCTCCAGATCTGCCTCCGTAATCTGATCTGTCGACCGCGCCACCGGCGGAATCTGACAGAACTGGAACTCTGTCTTCGCGACCGTAATGTCCTTCGGAATATCCACCAGAACCGGTCCCGGCCGCCCTGTCTGGGCGATACGGAAAGCTCGGCGGATCACATTGGCCAGATCATCCACATTTTTCACAATAAAGTTATGCTTTGTGATCGGCAGCGTGATGCCGGTAATATCTACTTCCTGAAAACTGTCCTTACCCAGAAGGGAAACACCCACATTGCAGGTGATCGCCACCACAGGCACGGAATCCATAAAGGCCGTGGCAATACCGGTCACCAGATTCGTGGCGCCCGGACCGCTGGTCGCAAAACACACGCCCACTTTCCCGGTGGAACGCGCATAGCCGTCCGCCGCGTGGGAAGCCCCCTGCTCATGGGAAGTCAGCACATGCCGGATCTCATCGCTGTGCTTGTATAGCTCGTCATAGACATTTAAGATTGCTCCGCCCGGATAGCCAAAGACGGTATCAACGCCCTGTTCTTTCAGGCACTCTATTACAATCTCTGCTCCTGTCAACTGCATAATGTCTGGTTCCTCTTTCCTTTGTTATATTGTATTCTCAATAGCATTTCATTCATCAGCTCGCCAACATCACGATGAATCAAACTACTGTCCGGTTTTTCTTATTCGGGAATTTTTAAAATAGCGCCGGTATTTCCGGATGTCACCATCGCCTGGTACCGTTTCAGATATCCGGTGGTCACGCGCGGCTGCCGCGGCTGCCATTTTGCTTTTCTGGCTGCCATCTCCTCATCGGAAATATCTACATCCAGCGTGTTGTCCGGGATGTTGATCCTGATGATATCGCCGTCCTCAACAAGAGCGATCGGTCCGCCCACCGCTGCCTCGGGAGAAACATGTCCTATGGCCGCTCCTCTGGAAGCGCCGGAGAATCGTCCGTCTGTGATCAGGGCTACGGTTGAACCGAGACCCATTCCCACGATTGCGGAGGTCGGGGTCAGCATCTCGCGCATACCCGGGCCGCCCTTCGGTCCCTCATAACGGATCACGACTACGTCGCCTGCTACGATCTTGCCGCCCTTGATGGCCGCAATCGCGTCCTCCTCACAATCAAACACTTTTGCCGGGCCTTCGTGAACCATCATCTCAGGCGCAACTGCGGAACGCTTTACCACGCCGGAATCCGGTGCCAGGTTGCCCTTCAGCACAGCGATTCCGCCGGTCTTGCTGTACGGATTGTCAATCGGACGAATGACTTCCGGATTCTTATTGACGCTGCCCTTGATATTTTCTGCAATCGTCTTTCCGGTGACTGTCATGCAGTCCGTGTGAAGCAATCCAATCTTATCCAGTTCTGTCATCACTGCGGAAATACCGCCCGCCTCATTTAAATCCTCCATATAAGTAGGGCCGGCCGGAGCCAGATGGCAGAGGTTCGGGGTCTTCTCACTCATCGCGTTCGCAATGTCAAGGTCAATCTCCACACCCGCCTCGTGCGCAATAGCCGGCAGATGCAACATGGAGTTCGTGGAGCATCCGAGCGCCATATCCATGGTCAGCGCATTCATAAACGCATCCCTGGTCATAATATCCAGAGGACGGATGTTCTTTCTGTAAAGATCCATCACCGCCATGCCCGCGTGCTTTGCAAGCTTAATTCTGGCGGAATAGACAGCCGGGATTGTACCGTTGCCCGGAAGACCCATGCCGAGTGACTCAGTCAGGCAGTTCATGGAGTTCGCGGTGTACATACCGGAGCAGGAACCGCAGGTCGGGCAGACATTTTCCTCAAAGTTCGTGACATCCTCCTCTGTCATCAGTCCGGCTTCGTAGGAACCGACCGCCTCAAACATGGAGGAAAGGCTTCTCTTCTGTCCTTTTACATGGCCCGCCAGCATCGGACCGCCGCTGACAAAGACAGTAGGTACGTTGACTCTGGCTGCCGCCATCAGAAGGCCCGGAACATTCTTATCACAGTTCGGGATCATCACCAGGGCGTCAAACTGATGCGCCAGCGCCGTACACTCGGTGGAATCCGCGATCAGATCACGGGTTACCAGAGAATACTTCATACCGATATGTCCCATGGCGATACCGTCGCATACTGCGATAGCCGGGAACATGATCGGGGTGCCGCCCGCCATGGCTACGCCCATCTTTACGGCTTCTGCGATCTTATCCAGGTTCATATGCCCCGGAACGATCTCATTATAGGAACATACGATACCGACCAACGGCCGCTCCAGTTCCTCCTTCGTCAGCCCCAGAGCGTTAAATAACGACCGGTGCGGGGCCTGCTGCATTCCTTTTTTTGCATTGTCACTTCTCATATGCGTGGTCTCCTTTTTATAGTTAGATGCGAATTTTCGCAATTTATTGAACACAGTTCCTGCGATGCATACTCTTCTTATATTCTCTCGCAGATAAGGTCTCCCATCTGCTTTGTACCCACCAGTTCCACAGAAGCCTTCTTCTCGTCTTCCTGCGGCATAATGTCAATCGTGCGGTAACCGTCCTTCAGGACCTTGCGCACTGCATTCTCAATGGCATCCGCCTCCGCATCCAGGTCAAAGGAATAACGGAGCATCATGGCCGCCGAGAGAATCGTGGCAATCGGGTTCGCAATGCCCTTCCCCGCGATATCCGGCGCGGAACCGCCGCTGGGCTCATACAGCCCGAACTTTGTATCATTTAAGCTGGCGCTGGAGAGCATACCGATGGATCCGGTCACCATGCTGGCCTCATCAGACAAAATATCGCCAAACATATTCTCCGTAAGGATCACATCAAACTGCTTCGGATCTTTGACAAGCTGTATCGCGCAGTTGTCAACCAGCATATGCTCATACGAAACCTCCGGATAATCCGCCGCGACCTCTTCCACGATCTTGCGCCAGAGTCGGGAGGAATCCAGGACATTCGCCTTATCCACACTGGTCACTTTTTTCCGGCGCTTCATGGCAATCTCGAATCCCTTAATGGCAATCCGGCGAATTTCCTTTTCATTATAAGACAGGGTATCCACCGCGGTCATGACGCCGTCCACTTCCTCCGTCCGGCGCTCACCGAAATACAGTCCGCCGGTCAACTCCCGCATGATCATCATGTCAAATCCGTCCCCGATGATGTCATCCCGGAGCGGACAGGCCTCCTTCAGCTCATCGTAAAGATAGGCCGGTCTCAGGTTCGCAAACAGATTCAGTGATTTGCGAAGCTTTAAAAGCCCCGCCTCCGGCCGCAGCTCAGGCGGCAGCTGGTACCAGGGGGATGTGCTCGTGTTGCCCCCGATGGAACCCATGAGAACCGCATCCGACGCAAGCGCCTGCTCAATCGCATGATCTGTGAGCGGAACGCCCGTCGCGTCAATGGAACAACCTCCCATCAGAATTTCTTCATATACAAATGTATGTCCGTACTTTTCGCCGACACAGTTTAAAACCTTCTGTGCCTCCGCGACAATTTCCGGTCCGATGCCGTCCCCGGCAATCACTCCAACCTGAAACTTTATGGTTTTTATCCTCCCATTTCACGCTTATCTTTGTATGATAGTATAATTCGCTGTTGATTTCAAGTATAAATTTTACTGCTCCACTTTCTTAAAATAAGAAACTCTGACAAAAATTTGAAAACGCCTTGAATAATCTACTATTATTGTGTAAAATAGAAAAAGTGCTGAGACATGCCCGTCCGCGGCATGTCCGGAAAAGAAGAAAGCAGGAGGAACTTATCATTATGTATGTTTTAACATCCAGCTCTACAGGCATGACTGGTATTATCATCTGGGTCGTAATTCTGGTTGTATTCATGTTCTTTTTCATGATTCGTCCCCAGAGAAAAGAGCAGGCCAGGAAAAACGATATGTTGGCGAAGATGGCAGTCGGCGACACGGTATGCACAACCGGCGGCTTCTACGGCACTCTGATCGATGTGGATGACGACATCGTCATCGTAGAGTTCGGCAACAATAAAAACTGCCGGATTCCCATGCAGAAGTCAGCCATCGCACAGATTGAAAAGGCTGAGGATGCCATAGAGGAATAAGAAAACCCAACAGTGAAAGAAAGACAAGAGGCATCTGGGAGCAGATACCTCTTTCTTCATTTTACGATAAAGATGCCGCGGCCCTGCATGATAGGCACAGCATACGTTAATATAATTATTTGTGCCGCCCATCCGGCGGTGGATTGGAGATTACCATGATAAAAATCCTCATTGTAGAAGATGAAAAACCGATTTCCGACCTCATCAAACTGTCCCTGTCCGCTTCCGGCTATCTGTGTGAGTGCATCTTCGACGGCACACAGGCAGCGGATTTACTGGAACGGGATCACTCTTTTGACCTGATTCTCCTGGATGTGATGCTTCCGGGCATCGACGGCTTTGAGCTGATGGATTTTATCCGTCCCATGGAGATTCCCGTTATTTTTATCACGGCGAAAAATTCCACCTCCGACAAAGTCCGGGGGCTCCGCCTGGGTGCGGACGATTATATTGTAAAGCCTTTTGAGATTGTGGAACTTCTCGCCCGGGTGGAAGCGGTACTTCGCCGCAATCACAGCCTCGATAATCTGCTCAGGGCCGGCGACGTGACGATCGACCTGCGCTCCCGCTCTGTGAAAAAGAACGGCCGGGAGATCCGGCTTACCAAAAAGGAATTCGACATTCTTGCACTTCTCGCACAGAATATCGGCGTCGCCATGTATCGCGAAACCATCTATGAACGGGTCTGGGGCGGCGAGTACACCGGCGACAGCCGCACGGTGGACCTTCACGTACAGCGTCTCCGCAAAAAATGCGGATTGCAGGACAAAATCCGTTCCGTGCACAAGGTGGGATACCGACTGGAGCCATAACGACAACCCGACCCCAACATCAAACCAGGAAATTTTCAGGGAGTCCAGAACATGAAATTCCGAATAAAACTCGCCATCTACCTGATCATATTCCTCTCTCTTGCCTTTGGCATCGGAGGAAATTTTCTGATTGCGGCATCTTTTAACGCCAACTTAAAACAGGAAAAAACATCTGCTGCCAATTCCTACCAGACGATTCTCAACATGCTGCGCGTGGTTAACAGCGTCAGTACACAGACGTACTACGGCGATGTGGTAGACGTGCTCGAGCAGCTGGAGCAGAACGGCGGCGGAAACTGGGATGCGCTTCGCCTTAGTATGGACGGCAATGTCATCTATGAGAGCAGCGCGACAGCTGATCTTATGAGCACTTCCTCCCAGGTGGAAAATGTCAACCAGTACCGCCTCCTGGTACTTCAAAGCCAGGATCGCCATTACCTCCAGGTCAGCGGTGCCCTGGAGGCCGGAGAAAAAATTTTATATCTCGACAGCCTGTACGACATCACTTCCATCTATGAATCCCGGACGGGACAACAGAAAATTTACCGCTATCTGTTCTCCGGCATTCTTGCCGCCGGTTTCTTCCTCTCCTGGATCTTATCACATTTTCTGACAAAACCGATACAGGAACTGGCAGAAGCCGCGCGCAAAATATCAGACGGAGATCTATCTGTGCGGGCACAGATAACAAGCGGTGATGAAATTGGCCTGCTGGCGGAAGATTTTAACCGGATGACCGACAACCTGGCCCGGCACATCGATGAGCTGAAAGATGCTATGGAACGCCAGGATACCTTTATGGGAGACTTCGCCCATGAGCTGAAAACGCCCATGACAGCCATCATCGGCTACGCGGACCTGCTGCGCAGCCGGGATCTGCCGGATTCCCAGCGAAGAGCTGCCGCCAACTATATTTTTTCCGAAGGAAAACGCCTTGAAAAACTTTCTTTGAAGATTCTGGAGCTCCTTCTCACAAAAAAAGAAGATCTGGCGCTGACTTCCTGCCAGCCCGCAAAGCTGGTAAAAGAAACCGCCGACCTGCTGCGCCCGGTGCTGGAAGAAAAAGGGATTTCTCTGGAGCAAAACTGCGCGGCAGGTTCCTGCCTGCTTGAGCCATCACTTGTCACCTCACTCCTCGTCAACCTGATCGACAATGCCGGTAAATCCATGTCCGATGGCGGCACGATCCGCATCTCTTCCATTATGACAGAGAATGGCTGCCGTTTTCTTGTGGAGGATGAGGGCTGCGGTATCCCGCCGGAATCTTTAAACAAAATAACCGATGCTTTTTACCGCGTGGATAAATCCCGGTCCCGCTCCCAAGGCGGCGTCGGCCTCGGTCTCTCCCTCTGTCTGGAAATCGTGAAAGCACATCACGGCTCCATCTCGTTCGAGCCGAACAGTCCGCGCGGTACCAGAGTGATTGTCCGCCTGAAAGGAGGTGTCCCTGCATGAAAGCATGGAAAAAAGTGGGAATCTTCTGTATTCTGGCCGCAATTCTGCTGTCCGGATACGCACTGCCCGACGCCGTCAACGCTGTTCTTGACCGGCAGGTCAATGGCAACACCGAAACTGTCAACGCCGGGACAACCCAACTGCAGATGAGTTCAGACCTGACTTTGACGGAAAAATTTCTCGTCATGGATCGCACCAATTCCTCCGTTAACTTAAACTCTGCGCAGAACCTGGAGTACGAAAGCGCATGCGAATGCCTGAATCAGGAACTGTCCCTGTTATTTCCGGCCAGTACAACCGAACCGTTTTCGATCACTGACTTTACCGAGTCCGATCACGCCATCACACTCTTTGTCTATGAGGAAAAATCTGTGCTTCTCTGGGATTTTCGTCTGGAGAATGAAGCAGGGGATCAGATTCGGGTGCTTCTGGATGACGACAGCGGTCTGATTCTCTCTTTTACCTATGAGCAGGAAGAAACAGGAACGGAAACGGAGACTTCTGATTTATTTACTGTAATTACCGACACCGAAGACACAGAACCCGCCGATTATCTGGATGATCTGGCTCGACGCTATGTGGAGTATCTCCAGGCATCATATAATCTAAGCGGCACAGAGATATCCTATGAACGATCCTGGGATTCTATCGATGCACTGACTTCTGACTCTGATCTGAGCCGGAACGATGAAGAAGAGACAGACAATAATTCCGAATTTCCGGCTATAGATTCCGATCATGAAAATATTTCTGAAGATTCTGGCACGGATTCCAATAATGAACAAGCATCTGAAGATTCTGATACCTCCGCAAATAACACTGCCTCTGCTTCCGGCATTACCGGGAACAGCTCCATCTGGAGTTTCGACGCAGATTCACAGCGTACGAATGCGGCCGGTTCCCCCTGGAATTATGACAGTTCCGAAAAGGAAGCAGCCGATTCTGACTCTGACGAAAAGGTAGTTATCAATGAATGGCACATGTATATACACCTGACACAGAATGGAGAAGAATATATTCTGAATCTCGACCTGGACCGCAGCACTCTGTCCATACATAACCTGAAGTAAGAGGAAATATACGCACAGGGCAGACCCACAGCATTTTCAGGCCTGGCTCTGAATAATTATCATACCCTTTTGTCGCCTTATTCCTAGTATAAGGATAATTGAAGTGAAGCTTTATGCTATCTTTAACCCTGCTCTCCCTGCGTCATCCCATACAGTTTTTCCTCCTTATAACTCTTATATCGTCCCTCCTCGATGGCGGTACGGATCTCAGCCATCATCGTATTATAAAAATACAGATTGTGCAGGACACAGAGGCGCATCCCCAGCATCTCTTTCGCTTTCAGCAGATGACGGATATAAGCCCGGCTGTATCTCTGACAGGCAGGGCATTGACATCCCTCCTCGATCGGACGCATATCACGCTCATATTTCTGATTAAACAGATTCAGCTTGCCAAAATTTGTATAAACATGACCATGGCGGCCATTCCGGCTCGGATAGACACAGTCAAAAAAATCTACGCCGCGATCTACGGATTCCAGAATGTTGGCCGGAGTACCGACTCCCATCAGATAGGTCGGCTTCTCCTCCGGCAGATGAGGCACCGTTACATCCAGGATGTGATACATCTCCTCATGGGTCTCTCCCACCGCCAGTCCTCCGATCGCATATCCGTCCAGGTCAAGCTCCCGAATCTGTTTTGCGTGTTCAATTCGAATATCGTCATAGATGGCACCCTGGTTAATGCCAAATAACAGCTGATTCGGATTGATGGTATCCTCCAGCGCGTTGAGCCGCTCCATCTCTGCTTTGCAGCGCAAAAGCCAGCGGGTCGTCCGGTCCACCGACGGCTGGACATAACTGCGGTCTGCTTTGGCCGGCGGACACTCATCGAATGCCATCGCAATCGTGGAGGCGAGATTCGACTGAATCTGCATACTCTCCTCCGGTCCCATAAAAATCTTTTTGCCGTCAACATGAGAGTGAAAATGAACGCCTTCCTCCTTAATCTTCCGCAGACCTGCCAGCGAAAAAACCTGGAATCCGCCGGAATCCGTCAGAATCGGCTTCTTCCAGGACATGAAGCGGTGCAGTCCGCCCAGGTCATGGATCAGGCGATCGCCCGGCCGCACGTGAAGATGGTAAGTGTTAGACAGTTCAATCTGCGTCCCGATCCGTTCCAGATCCTCTGTAGAAACGGCTCCCTTGATGGCGGCCGCCGTACCCACATTCATAAACACCGGTGTCTGAATCACACCGTGAACTGTAGTCAGTTCTCCTCTTTTTGCTCTGCCATCTTTTTTCAGTAATTTATACATAATCAAATTCTCTTTCTCTTTCTTAAGTTGCGAACATAGTCTCCCGTATGCTATAATCAGAACAAAATGATATTACCTTATCCATAAAAAAAGCAAGGGAGGAACACACATGGCCGGTTCAACGCTGGGTACCATTTTTAAAATCACGACATGGGGCGAGTCCCACGGGAAAGGCGTCGGCGTCGTCATCGACGGCTGCCCGGCCGGGTTACCGCTTGATGAAACAGACATTCAGAAGTACTTAAACCGCCGCAGGCCCGGTCAGTCCCGTTTTACCACACCGCGAAAGGAAAGCGATCAGGTGGAAATCCTCTCCGGTGTTTTTGAGGGACATACGACCGGCACTCCCATCTCCCTCCTTGTCAGAAATGAAAACCAGAAATCAAAGGATTACAGTGAGATTGCCTCCTACTACCGTCCGGGACATGCGGACTATACTTTTGATGCAAAATACGGGTTCCGGGATTACCGGGGCGGCGGACGCTCCTCCGGCCGGGAAACCATCGGCCGCGTAGCTGCAGGAGCCGTCGCTGCGAAAATCCTGAAGGAGATGGGCGTTTCCCTGCTGACCTACACCAGATCCATCGGGCCGGTATCTATATCAGAGGAACGATTTGACGCAGAGCAGATTCCGGACAATCCGCTCTATATGCCCGACGCCATTGCCGCAGAAGAAGCGCAGGCTTATCTGGAAAAATGCATGAAAGAACAGGATTCCTCCGGCGGCACCATCGAGTGCATTATCACCGGCCTGCCCGCGGGAATCGGGGAAACCGTCTTTGACAAACTGGACGCCGACCTTGCGAAAGCAATTTTCTCCATCGGTGCGGTGAAAGGATTTGAGATCGGTTCCGGATTTTCCGCTTCTGAGAAAAAAGGCTCTGAAAATAACGACGCTTTCTGCACTGACGACGCAGGCAGCATTGTCAAACAGACAAACCACGCGGGCGGCATCTTAGGCGGCATGAGCGACGGCAGCCCCATCGTTTTCAGGGCAGCCATCAAGCCGACCCCCTCCATCGCCCATACGCAGCAGACCGTCAGAAAGGACGGCACCCCGATTGAGATCAGCATCGCCGGGCGGCACGATCCTGTGATCGTACCCCGCGCCGTGGTTGTGGTCGAAGCCATGGCTGCGCTGACCATATTGGATCTTCTGCTGGTCAATATGTCCGCACGTATAGAATATCTTAAGAAAGTTTATGAATGAAGATGCTGTTCGGCTGCCCGATCGTCACAGGCTTCGCCGACATCAGAAAGCACCCTTCTTCATAGTTCATCCTGTAAGTCATAATCTCATTCGTATTGTGGCTCAGCACAATAAAATGCTCGTTATCCGGAAGCACCACCAGCGACTTCGGATAATCTCCGCTGCAGTAGCTGCTGCAGATTTTCTCCAGCAGGCCGGTCTCCTGATCCACATTGTAAACTACCATTGTATTGATTCCGGCGTTGCTGACAAACAGATGTTTTCCATCCGGGGAAAACTCAATACCGCAGGCTGCTGCGCGCTGATCCTTCCCCTCGTTGACCGTGGAAATCTTCTGAATGCATTCGTAATTGTACTCGTCATCGCGTTCTGGATCTGCAACCGCCCGGTACACACAAACCCGGTTGCTCATCTGTCCCAGAATATAAATGAACTTCCCCTGGTGATAAGAGCGAAGCATATACGGCGCGCTATCCAACTCACAGCGGATGATATCGTTGAGGCGAAGCTTTCCCGTCTTTGCATCGAAATCATAGACCTTTACCTGATCCAGACCGCTGTCCACCGCAAAAAGTCCCCTGAGATTCGGTGTCAGTTTTACACAGGTCACATGAGGCATAGCGCTGCGGTCCGTGATATTGAGCCCGATCCCCTCGTGAAACACGCCGTCCGCCACCGGACCGATATAGCCGTCTTCTCCGAGAGGCATCACGGAAACTCTCGCGTCGTGATATCCTGCCACAAAAAGGAAACGATCGTCCATGTCCGTCTCCAGATAGCAACCACGCATGCCGCCGATCCACTGGCTGTTCAAAAACTCCAGATCGCCGTCCTCCAGAATCTGGTAGGCATTCACGCCAAGATCAGTGATCGCATACAAAAACTGCCCGTTATTGGAAACCAGGACATCCGAAGGATTATCCACCGGAATCACCTTTCTCTCTGTCATCGTCCACGAATCTGTGTCGATGTCAAAAATATAGATTCCATCGCTCTTTCCCTGGGTGTAGGTGCCGACATAAGCTACGTAGCGGTCTTGGTTCATAACCTAATCCTCCTCTTTTCTGCGCAGGACATCAAACTCCTCCATGGGATGTCCCAGATCAATAAATAAAACCTGCTTCGGATGAGGCGCGGATTCCATCTCCTCCCCGTCTTCATTGAAAATACGGTTGACCCGCACCTCTATATTATCACTGTTCGGCTTCATAATTTCAATAGTTTCTCCCACAGAAAATTTATTTTTCTGCTCAATCCGGTACAATCCCTCCGCTGTTTTCTCCTCCACAACACCCAGATAAGTATAATTCTTTACATAAGTATTACTGTCGTAAATCTGCGACTCCCCGTTCGGCTTTCCGAAAAAGAATCCTGTTGTAAACTGCCGGTAGGTGCAGCTGGTGATCTGCTCCCGGTACCAGTACATGTGAGCCGTATACAGATCCGGATCCGCCAGGTAATCATCGATGGCTTTCCGGTATGTCCGGGCCACCGTGGCCACATACAGAGCCGTCTTCATCCTGCCCTCGATCTTGAAACTGTCAATGCCGCTCTCCACCAGCTCCGGGATATGCTCAATCATACACAAATCTTTGGAATTAAAAAGGAAAGTGCCCCTCTCATTTTCATAAACCGGCAGGTACTCTCCCGGCCGCGTCTCCTCCACCACCGCGTACTTCCAGCGGCAGGGGTGTGTGCAGGCTCCCCGGTTAGCGTCCCGCCCGGTAAAAAAGTTGCTGAGCAGGCATCTCCCGGAATAGGAAATACACATCGCGCCGTGGACGAAGGTCTCCATCTCCAGGTCAGCCGGAATATGGCTGCGGATTTCCCGCAGCTCTGCCAGGGATAACTCCCGGGCCGTCACCACACGCTTCGCTCCCAGCGCATGCCAGAACTGATAAGTGCCGTAATTCGTGTTATTCGCCTGTGTGCTGATATGAATGTCAATCTCCGGACAGACTTCCCGGGCGATGGAAAACACGCCGGGATCTGAAATGATCAGGGAATCCGGCTTCATAGGCCGCAATTCTTCAAAATAAGACCTGACTCCTGCCAGGTCTTCGTTATGCGCCAGAATATTCGCTGTAATATAGACTTTGACCCCATGCGCATGGGCAAAAACAATCCCCTGCGC
>JAJQAD010000118.1 GCA_021204005.1 Clostridiales bacterium | reverse complement strand
TTTTTGATGAAGAAAAAAATATATATGCGGTGAAGATGGATTTGCGGGACGTCCGGAGTCTGCCAAAAAAGTATTGGCAGCTGGCGAACAACAGCTTTCTTCTGCATGGGTATTTTAATTACAGATATATTCTGCTGGGGTGCGAGGACGGAGAGAAAAAGAGGTGGTTTGTCGCAGTGCCCGGAGTCTTTCAGAATCAGGAACAGCTTCTGGCAGGACTTTTCGGGTTCGGAGAGTTTCGTACAAAACAGTTGACAAAGCAGAAAACGGGAGAGTTCGGATTCTGGTACCGCTACCTGGAGATGTAGGATGTGAAAGCTTCTGCAATTAAATTTCCAGAAGAATGCCTCCGCAACAAATTGACATGGATAAAAGCAGAACCTATAATAGGAAGTGTCGCGAAGCGGCATTTCCGAAAGTACATAACCCGGTTCCGAAAGGAGTGCAGAGGCTTCCTCTGTATCGGCGGTGTCTAAGCTCAACTACAGATCATTCTTAGGAACACGCGCCGGCCGGGTTATTTAAATTCTTTATGCCATTGCGCCTATCGAGGCGCTGCGTAGTTGTTGTTTCCTGTACCAGGCGGCAAAATTATTTTTGCTGCTTTTTCTGCTTGTTTCTCTGGCGGAGTTCCACGAAAAATCGCTGCAGAATTTCTGTGCATTCATCCCGGCAGACATCATATTCTATTTCCACCTGATGGTTAAATCCTGCCATCTGAAGCAGATTTAAAACAGATCCGGCGCAGCCGGCCTTCGGGTTCATGGTGCCGATCACGACTTTATCGATTCTTGACTGTACTAATGCCCCGGCGCACATCTGACATGGCTCCAGAGTGACATACATGGTGCAGCCCTCCAGACGCCAGTCGCCCATTTTTTTGCTGGCCTTGCGGATGGCGGTTATCTCAGCATGGGAGAGGGTATTTTTATCTGTGTTTCGTCTGTTGTAGCCGCGGGCGATGATTTTGTCTTCATACACGATTACACAGCCGATCGGTACTTCGCCGAGGGCGTACGCCTTTTTTGCCTGGCGCAGGGCTTCTTTCATATATTTTTCCTGAGTCATAGGTTCCTCTCTGATAGATATATTGTAATAATAGCACCGGGATCCAGATGCCGTAAACCGGGTATACGGGCTTCGCTTACAGCTTTTTAACCATGGCATTACCATTATAATATAATTTGAGAAAAAGAAAAGTACATGATTTTTGTCTGTATGATGCATCTGGCCATAGGATGGTTTGAAACTGTCTGTTTATATGTCCAGATTGCCTGCCGGAACTATTCAGATAAGCGGGTAAGATGCCAGACTGACCATATAAAATAATATTGATTTGAACATTTTAATATGACCAGAGAGCGGTATAATATCTCTGAACAATATTTTAATATCTCTGGACAAGCTGACGGAGCAGAGTTTAAATGTGAAAACGGATATTGGGGTGCTGAGACAGCAGCGCAGCCGGATTTCACAGGATGAGAACAGGAGGAATGGTTCATGGCAGGCAGGCAATATGAGTTGAATAAAGAACTGGCACAGATGTTAAAAGGCGGAGTGATTATGGATGTGACTACGCCGGAGCAGGCCAAAATCGCTGAGGCGGCGGGGGCGTGTGCCGTCATGGCATTGGAAAGGATACCTGCGGATATCCGGGCAGCGGGCGGCGTATCCAGGATGAGCGATCCGAAGATGATCCGGGGCATCCAGGAGGCGGTTTCCATACCGGTTATGGCGAAATGCCGGATTGGCCATTTTGTGGAGGCGCAGCTGTTGGAGGCAATCGAAATTGATTATATTGATGAGAGCGAAGTGTTATCGCCGGCGGATGATGTATATCACATTGATAAAACAAAATTTCGTGTTCCCTTTGTCTGCGGTGCCAGAGATCTTGGAGAGGCACTTCGCAGAATCAATGAGGGCGCTTCCATGATTCGCACGAAAGGCGAGCCGGGAACCGGAGATGTCGTCCAGGCAGTGAGACATATGCGGATAATGAATGCTGAGATTGCCCGCATTTCTTCTATGCGCGAAGATGAATTGTTTGAGGCGGCGAAACAACTTCAGGTTCCATATGATCTGGTTTTATATGTTCATAAAGAGAAACGCCTGCCTGTAGTAAACTTCGCGGCCGGTGGTGTTGCAACACCGGCGGATGCGGCTCTGATGATGCAGCTCGGCGCGGAGGGTGTCTTTGTGGGTTCCGGCATTTTCAAGTCGGGAAATCCGGAAAAGAGAGCGAATGCAATAGTAAAGGCGGTTACTAACTACACGGATGCTAAGCTGATTGCTGCCTTGTCTGAGGATCTGGGCGAAGCGATGGTAGGAATCAACGAAAATGAAATTGAATTGTTGATGGCGGAGCGCGGTAAATAAAAGTTGTCGTATTATTTTGATGGAAGGATATCGGGATGGAGATTAATTATGAAGAAAGTAGCAGTTCTTGCTGTACAGGGAGCCTTTATAGAACATGAAAAAATGCTCTGCTCATTGGGCGCAGAAACGGTAGAATTAAGGAAAAAAAGTGATATAGAGCAGGAGTTTGACGGTCTTATTCTGCCGGGTGGGGAGAGTACGGTGCAGGGGAAACTGCTGCGGGAATTGGGTATGTTCGATATTCTGAAAGAAAAAATAGAGGCAGGGCTGCCGGTTCTCGCAACCTGTGCCGGGCTGATTCTTCTGGCGCAGGAAGTGACAAACGATGAAAAGCGTTACTTTGCTACGCTTCCCGTCTCAGTGAAGAGAAACGCTTATGGGCGGCAGCTGGGTAGTTTTCACTGCGATGGCAGGCTGAAAGGTATCGGCATGTACCCGATGGAATTTATCCGTGCGCCATATATTGAAAGTACATCTCCGGAAGTAGATGTTCTGGCGGAAGTGGATGGGCATATTGTCGCAGTAAAGTATAAAAACCAGATTGCTCTTGCGTTTCACCCGGAATTGTCGGGAGATACCAGGATACATGAGATGTTTTTGGGGCAGATCGGGTAAATCTCAGTCGAAGAATAGAAATTGACGGACATACTGGGTATCGCTATAATAGAAACAGCAAAATTATATGGAACAGTATTGGTGATAAATTCCGAGAAACGCTCCAAGTCCTTTGATACAGGCGTTGGAGCGTTTCTCTACTCGATTTTGGCGTTGATTTTTGGGTTATAGGTAAAAAGGAAAGAAAGGTATATATTATGCCCAGTTATCTTTTTCCTCTGCGAATACATCCGGCAGAATCGTGGACAGGTTTGTATATTCCAGGAAATTGTGTGCCAGAAGTGCCTGCAGCATGGGTTCCGGGAATTCGATTCCTTCGGGCAGCAGTTTCTGCGGCACGCCGTCAATAATGTGATATCCCATCCAGAAACGGCTGCGAAGCTCACATCCGTCCTCGGTGTCTCTCGCCATATGCATCATGACTACGGGAACGACCAGACCGCCGGGGGCTTCCAATCCGGTGTTGGCGCAGACGAGGAAAGAGCAGTTGTCTGTGAAGAGTTTTGTTGTATCAAATCCCATCTCGCCCGGAGCCTTAAAGTCAATTTCAATGTGATCCGGCGCGGTGCCCGGCACCAGTGACTCATATACGGTGTGGTGGATGCCGCAGCATTTTTCTGCGTAGCTCAGGTTGGGGTCGATCAGCTTTTCTCTATCTGCATCGCTGATTTCAAGACCGTGGTGATCGTGCGGGTCCCAGATCGCATATCGTGTGGGTTCTACACCGTGCCATGCAAACCACCACTGCAGCATTTCTCCTTTTGAACCGGGGAAATCTGTTTTGTTTGCAACTACAGCGGTCCCGTTTTCCAGCAGAAAGTAGCCGGCTTCCCCCGGCAGATATCCCGGTTCGAAGATGCGGTTGCGGTCTTCAATGCGGAGCGCGTCCGCCGGATCGCCCTTTGGATTTTTCAGAATTTCCTGCTTAGCTGCAGGGATTTCCGCAATATCTTTCAGGTAATACTTATAATAACTGCGCTTCTTTCCTTCTTCCGAAACTTTTACTTTTGGTGCGTCCATAGTCTCCTCCTTATTAATTTGGCGAATGTTCGGTTTTATGAGATATTCTTATTGTAATTCCGGAAAAACGGAATGTACAGCGAATGATTTTTTTTATTCAGGACTGACAGGAATAAACGTTGCCGTGAAAATTGACGGATATTGCGAATGGGGTTATAATAAAAAACAATAAAACAATTGGGGGTACAATATGTCAAAAACAATCAGCTACACACCAAATGCAGGGCAGACCTATCAGCCCATCTGCGACAACATTTATGTTGACCTGCTTCCGTTTGAGTATCCGGCGAAACCGGATCCGCTTCTTCCGGAGCTCGAACTGACGGAGGAAGCTGTCGCGAAGGGGTATGAGCTTCCCTCTCAGAAGCAGCATTTTCTTCCGGGAGTAACCGCGGAAATGCTGGACTGGTTCTGGGCAAATATGGAGAAGGGATACTATCTCTGGGCGCCGGGGTCTCACAAAAAATTTACATGGGTTCATTCTCCAGCTGAGGTTGGGTTTGAAAAATCCGTACATATGATTGCAGAGACTGTGGGAAAGGGAATTCCGGTCTTTGGCGGCGAGGGAGTAGAGATTCATCGTCTGCCGCTGACAGAGTTTTTCCCCTTTAAGACCAGTTTAAAGCATGTGCTCTGTGAGGGTGTGTTTAATGAAATCGGAGAGTTTGTGGATGCCACTGTGCATATGTGGGAAGACTGTGAGGGCGGAATTTATCACATCACGGCGACAGTCGCCAATGCGAAATGCTCTATGCCGCCTGCATTTGTCATGGACATGATTAAGGAGAACCCGGATTACCGTCCGACGCCGAACTGGGCGACAGATCATGAAGATTATGAAGCCAGCCAGTGGCCGGTGTTTCTCCCCAAATTATATGAGCTCTGGAAAAATCATCCGGATCCGTCACAGAATGTGCAGTGCAACCTGGAAGCTTATTTCGGCGAGGACGGAAAGTACCATTATGTGGCAGAGAACGGGCCGGTTACAATTTGCGAATAAAAGGACAGGCAGTGACCAAACGGACAACAAATAGCCTGCCGGGTGCTTGGTCGGTATAAAAAGAGAAAACGAATCCCCGGACTGTGCGGCCGCACAGTTCGGGGATTTTGATGTTACGGAGACGGTGGGATTCGAACCCACGAGCCCAAAAAAGGACTACTTGATTTCGAGTCAAGCTCGTTATGGCCACTTCGATACGTCTCCACAAGATGTCATTATAATGGGTTTTGCGAGGTGCGTCAATTCTTTTTTACATTTAAAAAAAGAACTTTCATTTCTCAGGAGCAATATGATGAGTGAAATTTTGCCGTGACAGAAGTATATCAGGTATGTTTGTGCATGGAATTGGCTAGTGGTCCGCTGCAGATCCATGATAAAAGCCCGGCCAGTCGGCCGGGCTTACTAAAACTTAAAATATGTATCTGTTCTTCTCCTGCGGATGTCTTATACCCAGTGATCCTTTTCCTCTTCATAGAGTGACGGCAGGATTGCTGCCAGATTGGCAAACTCTTTGACATTATGGTTTAAGAGGCACAGAGGACCGGCGGCCGGAATTTTTACATCATCCGGGATGCACTTGACCGCTTTGCCGTCGATAATCTGCCATCCGAACCAGAATCTGGAACGGAGGATGGAGCCGCCCTCTGCGGGGCGCAGGAAGTGGGTCATGACAACCGGGACATCCGGGGTCTCATCGTTGCCGATAATCTGTACGTTTGCACAGACCAGAGCGTTGCAGGCTTCGGTGTCAACCTTGCTCTCATCGTAGCCCATGACGGACGGCCGTTCAAATGCGATGCGCAGCAGGTCGGTCTGGCCGAGACCGATATCTTCCCAGATATTATGGACACTGCCCCAGTGGCGCTCTCTCATGGAAAGGCTCATATCCAATGCGTGCGCCGGGTCGTCCAGATAAACATCATAGTGGTCTTCGTTATCCCAGCAGGCATAGCGCAGGCGGTCGATGGGGTGCCATGCGAACCACCAGTCGAACATTTCGCCGGTCAGGCCGGGGAAGAACGTTTTATTTGCGATCAGCGCAGTGCCGTCCTCCAGTTGCCACCAGCCGAACTCACCCGGCAGGTCCCCCGGCAGGAAAAGGTCATTGCGGTCCTGGATCCGCAGAGCCAGAGCATTGTCTGCCGGTTCCGGTGTGATCATATCGTATTTTTCCTGCGGAGCTGCTGTGAGATCCTGTGCATAATACTTGTAATAGCTTTTTTCGCGATCCTTCAGGGATGCAGGTACTTTTTTTGCCATAGTTCTTCTCCTCCATGAAAATGAAATATAATGATAAGATTATCGTCCGGACACGGTGATGCGTTTTCAATAGATAACGGTTGCATCACCATGTATATCCGTCTGGGGTTGATACTTATATTATACCGTTTGCTGAAAAAACCGGCAATATCCGAAGCAGGAAAGGAAATTGTTTAATTATTCCCGAAAGGAATTTACACTATTAAACTCTGTCTGGCGCTTTTGTTCGAGCCGGGCGGAGTACCTTGATGAATTTTTGCAGCTGAGGCTTCTGGTTGTTGGGGTTCCAGGCACAGATGATACCGTTCATCTGATCCACCACGGGAATTTTGACCAGATCCGGGTTATCCGGACAATCAAAATATTCGTCGATGAACAGAATGGCATTTTCCTGTTTGCGGAACAGGTACTTAATCTCGTAGGCATTCCGATACCCGGGGACGATGGTGGGTTTGACATGATAGGGCGCCATGCGCTCTTCCAGATCTTCCCGGTGTGTCGGCCGCTGCCGCTGTTCCAGGGTGGCAAATGATTCATAAAGAAGATCGGTCATTTTCAGCGTGGGATGACTGGCCAGCGGATGGGATCGGTTCATCATGACATTTGCATGAGAGCAGGCCGCCCATTTCCAACAGAGCCCCATGCTTTCTATGATATAACGCTCAAAGTCCGGAATCATGATCAGGTCATAGTTGCCTGCAGCCAGATCTTCTTCCAGATCTGTCATATAAGCGCTGGCCAGATCCAGCTTTATATCCGGGTAGCGCTTGGAAAACGTTTCCTCAATCTCCCAAAGATATAGCTCGGGCCGCGCTGTGTTCAGGATCCCGATGCGAAGCTGCTTATATTCCTGATTCTGTATGGATGCAGCTTTGATGTAGCTGTTGTGCAGTTCGCGAATCTGTTCCCTCCATTCTTCGTAGAGAATCTGTCCGGCTTCCGTCAGATGAATTTCCCGCGTGGTTCGTTGGAATAACGTGATTCCGAGGTCGCGTTCCAGGCGGGCAATGCTTTTGCTGACGGCTGACTGCGTCATATTCAGATAGCCGCTGGCTTTTGCAAATCCGCCGTACTCAGCGACGCGAAGAAAAACGATAATCTGCTGGATTGTGATGGGTGCAAGAGAAAAATCCATATGTTGCCGCCTCCGCTTTCTGATTCCAATTGATATATAATAATTATACACGCGGCCGGCTCTTTTTTCAACCGCATTTATTCCTGACAGGCATAAATATGGCGTGTTTATTCGCTTGCTATGAGTTTAGAAAAATTTTATACTTTCAATAATAAGTAAAGAAAGGAAGGGGTAAAATGAACAACAACACAAAAAGTAATTTCGGTAAGTGGGGCTGGTCAATGATTATTTACTGTGCGATCAGCTATTATCTTGCAGCCGCGCTTTCCACAGATGCGTTAAACTGGTTTCCGTCTGCATTCCAGGCTTATCACGGATGGGGCGAGGAGTTTGTCAACATGTGCAACTCGATGGCCGGTATCGGCGGTTGGATCGGTGTGGCGGCAGCTATTGTATTCAGTATAATGACTGCAAAAAGGGGCAGCCGTTTCATGGCTTTGTTTGGAAATATCATCACCGGCGTTCTCTGCCTGGTTATGGCATTTACCAATTCGCAGCCTGTTTTTTATCTGATGATTATCTGCCTGACATTTGTGGGAGGTAATATTCAGCTGAACTGTGTGCCGAATAATATCATGAATGTCTGGTTCCCGAAGAAGAAAGGTCTTGCACTTGGATGGGCTTCCATGGGTCTCCCGATCTGTACGGCGACGATCATCGTGATTTTCTCTGCAATCGGCAATCCGCGGACGGCATATATCATGCTCGGAGTAGTGTGCTTTGTATTTGGTATTGTTTCTCTGTTCTGGGCAAAGAATACGCCGGAGGAAGTCGGCTGCACACCCGATAACGAGCCGGTTGACCTGGAAGCGGCAAAAGCTTTGATGGAGAAGCAGGAAGCTGCTGCAAAGAAAATGACAATGGGTGTGATCGCAAAAGATAAAAATACCTGGCTGATCGGTATCGGACATGGACTTCTCTGGATGACTACAATCGGACTGGTTTCCAACTTTGTGACAAAAATGGTTATGACGGGGATAGATTCCAACTTTGCCGTTATGATGCTGACAGTTGCGGCTGTGATCGGTATTGTCGGTTCCTACATATGGGGCTGGCTGGACCAGAAGTTCTCCACGAAGACGGCATCCATCATCTATGGTGTCTGGTATCTGGTTGCTCTGCTGATCATGATTTTCCAGAATGGATCTACAGCGCTGGTTGTTCTGGCAGCGATTTTTGTCGGCTTTGGTATCGGCGGTATCGGAAATCTGATTCCGTCTATTATCGGCACCTGCTTCGGACGATTCGGATTTATCCAGGCGAACCGTCTGATCGCTCCGATCAATACGGTTGTTCGTTCCACAGCACTTATTATTATCGGCGCTGTTGGTGTGGCGAATCTGAACACGGCATACATGATCTTTTTTGTCGGTTCTGTCATCGCGATTGTTATGATTTGCTTTATCAAGCCGGATGAGAAAAAGGTAAATATTCAGTAAATCGCAGGAAAACAAGCATGGACTGGGTCGTGTGCAGAAACGTTCTTTTTTGAACGATACGCATAAACATAAAAAATAAGAAGCCGTTTACAATTCGTAAGAAATGTAAACGGCTTCTCGTTATAATCACATCATTTTCCGAGCATCCTGCGTTGAATCCCGACCCCAGACGTTACTCCTGCAGTTAACTCATTCCAGGCACCCTCACGGCACCCGGGAGATCCTGCTTAGGGCTGCTCCATTCCTGACCTGACCCGGTTCACAGGTTCCCGTCGCGTGAGACCCGAAAATCCACGCCACTTACAGAAGGCAGCTCTACAATCAAAGACCCGCGGCAGGATATCACCCCAACTATAGCGGATTGAAGGTACAGGGCGCCGCTGCTGCCCCGGCTGCTCGGAGTCTTAAGTATAACATTGACGCCGCCTGCGTGTCAAGATGGGAAAAAACGAAAAAAGACCCGGAAAAGGTCCCGCACAACTTGTAAAACCTTTTTGAATTTGATAAACTCTTGGTGATGACTGTGATGGAAAAAGGAGGACATGCTCATGAAGAGAATCGGTATTCTGACCAGCGGCGGCGACTGTCAGGCTTTAAATGCGGCGATGCGCGGCGTGGTGAAGGGGCTTTCCACCAGCGGCGACACGCTGGAAATATACGGATTTTATGATGGATATAAGGGGCTGATTTACGGCAATTACCGATATCTGACCGCCCAGGACTTTTCCGGGATTCTCACAAAAGGAGGTACAATTCTCGGTACCTCGCGGCAGCCGTTTAAACAGATGCGCGTGCCGGATGAGAATGGGCTGGACAAGGTGGAAGCGATGAAGCACACCTATCACAAGCTGAATCTGGATTGTCTGGTAATTCTCGGCGGTAACGGCACACAGAAGACGGCGAACCTGCTGCGGGAGGAGGGACTGAATGTCCTGCATCTGCCGAAGACGATTGACAATGACATCTGGGGAACGGATATTACGTTCGGTTTTCAGAGTGCATTGAATATTGCGACACATACCATTGACTGTATCCACACGACGGCGGCTTCGCACAACCGGGTCTTTATCGTGGAAGTCATGGGGCATAAGGTTGGCTGGCTGCCTCTCCACGCGGGCATCGCGGGCGGAGCAGATATTATTCTGATTCCGGAGATTCCGTTTGATATTGAAAAAGTGGTGGAGGCGGTGAACCGCCGCACGCGCCAGGGCAAGGGATTTACCATTCTGGCTGTGGCCGAGGGTGCAATCTCCGTGGAAAATGCAAAACTCTCCAAAAAGGAGTTTAAGGAGATGGTGAATACATCTAAATATCCGTCTGTGTCCTATGATGTGGCGGATCAGATTGCACAGAAGACGGGCTGCGATGTGCGGGTGACGGTTCCGGGACACATGCAGCGGGGCGGCAGTCCCTGCGCGTTTGACCGGGTGCTTTGCACGCAGCTTGGCGCGGCGGCAGCTCAGGCGATTGAGGACAGGGATTTCGGTCACATGATTGCCATGGTGAATGGGCAGACGACGCGGGTTCCACTTTCCGAGGCGGCCGGTCGGCTGAAAACGGTGGATCCGGACTGTCAGCTGGTGCAGGAGGCCAAGAAAGTCGGTATCTGTTTCGGAGATTAAAGCGGGGAATCTGTTTCTGTTTTAATGAATGGGATTGGAAGTTGACCAGACTGAATGGCGTGCCGGTTTTTAGATATGGCGCAGAGAGCAGGAGGAGCCGAGGATGTCATATACGGCTTTATACCGGAAGTACCGCCCCGGAGAGTTTGAGGATGTCAAGGGGCAGGATCATATTGTTACAACTTTAAAAAACCAGATCAAAGCCGACCGGATCGGCCATGCATACCTGTTTTGCGGTACCCGCGGCACGGGGAAGACGACGGTGGCCAAGATTTTTGCGAAAGCGGTCAACTGTGAGCATCCGGTGGACGGCAGCCCCTGCGGGGAGTGTGCGTCGTGCCGCGCGATCCAGGCGGGATCCTCGATGAATGTCATTGAGATTGACGCGGCTTCCAACAATGGTGTGGATGATATCCGCCAGATTCGCGATGAGGTGGCTTACTCGCCGACGGAGGGGCGCTTTAAAGTTTACATTATTGACGAGGTGCATATGCTCTCCGGCCCTGCGTTTAACGCATTTTTAAAGACGTTAGAGGAGCCGCCGGCTTATGTGATTTTTATTCTGGCGACGACGGAGGCGCACAAGATACCGGTCACGATTCTGTCCCGGTGTCAGCGGTATGACTTCCGCAGGATTTCCATTGATATCATTGTGGGGCGCTTGCATGATCTCATGGAGCAGGAGCAGGTCGAGACGGAGGATGCTGCCATCCGTTATATTGCCAGGGCGGCGGACGGGTCCATGCGCGACGCTCTGAGCCTGCTGGATCAGTGCATTGCCTTTTATCTGGGAGAAAAGCTTACCTACGATCATGTGCTGGAGGTTCTCGGGGCGGTGGATACCGAGGTTTTTTCCCGTCTGCTGCGGGCGATTCTCGCGCGGGATGTCACGGCGTCTATCCATATCCTGGAGGAGATGGTCATTCAAGGGCGGGAACTCGGGCAGTTTGTCATAGATTTTACCTGGTATCTGAGAAATCTGCTGCTGGTAAAGAGCACAGATCATCTGGAAGATGTGCTGGATATGTCCAGCGAGAACCTGACGCTTTTAAAAGAGGAAGCGGATATGGTCGACAATGACACGATCATGCGTTATATCCGGGATTTTTCCGATCTTTCCGCGCAGCTTCGTTATGCCACCCAGAAGCGGGTGCTCATTGAGATTGCGTTGATCCGGCTTTGCCGTCCTTCGATGGAAAGCGCGCAGGATGCGCTTGCGGACCGGGTTGCTTATCTGGAAAAACAGATGGAACAGGGAGTGGTTCCGCCGGCTGCAGTGCAGCAGGCAGGGAATCTGTCAGCCGGAGCTGCAGGAGTGCCAAAGCCGCAACCTGCATCGAAACCGGCGATGCCAAAGGCAATTCCGGAAGAGGTAAAGCAGGTAGTAAAGCAGTGGCGGGCGATTATCGGGGAGATGAGCGGGCGTGCCCGTGTCCTTCTGGGCAAGGCGCAGCTGAGCCTCGGCGGCGATAATCAGTTATTGCTGGTATTTGACGATGAGATGGCATATGATTATGCAACGGATGAAGTACACCGGCAGGAAATTACGGATGCGATATCCGGACGAATCGGCAAGGAGATTGAGGTAAAAGTACAGAAAAATGAAAGCGGTCAGCCGACCGGGGATTTTTATCCCGATCTGGAGCAGATTGTCCATATGGAGATAGAGATCGAGGATGATTAGTTTTTAAAAGGAAGGAGCGATAAATATGGCAAAGGGAAGAGGCGGCTACCAGGGCGGTATGCCGGGCAATATGAATAATCTGATGAAGCAGGCGCAGCGGATGCAGCGCCAGATGGAGGAGGCTTCGAAGGAACTGGAGGAAAAGGAAGTGACTGCGACCGCCGGCGGCGGAGCGGTGGAAGTGACTGTTTCCGGTAAAAAAGAGGTTCTGAAGGTGAAGCTGTCCGAGGAGGTTGTGGATCCGGATGATATCGAGATGCTCGAAGATCTGATCGTGGCAGCGACGAACGAGGCGCTGCGCAAGATGGAAGATCTCTCGCAGGAATCTATGAACAAGATTACCGGAGGGTTGGGCGGAGGCTTCCCGTTCTGATGGATTACTACAGCAAACAAATCAGCAAACTGATTGAGGAATTATCCTCTCTTCCGGGAATCGGGAACAAGACGGCGCAGCGTCTGGCGTTTCATATTTTAAATATGCCGACGGATCGGGTGGAGCGTCTGGCGGATACCATTGTGGATGCCAGGCACAATATTCGCTATTGTAAGACCTGCTATACGCTGACTGATGCGGAGGAATGTCCGATCTGCCGCAACGCATCCCGGAACCACCGCCTGATTATGGTTGTGGAAAATACCCGCGATCTGGCAGCTTACGAAAAAACCGGAAAGTATGAGGGGGTTTATCATGTGCTTCACGGGGCAATTTCCCCTATGTTGGGCATCGGCCCCGGCGATATTAAGCTGAAAGAATTGATCCAGCGCCTGGAGGGAGACGTGGATGAGGTGATCATTGCGACCAACTCCAGTCTGGAGGGAGAAACCACCGCCATGTACATCAGCAAACTGATCAAGCCTACAGGGATTAAAGTATCCCGCATCGCCAGCGGTGTGCCGGTGGGCGGCGACCTGGAGTATATCGACGAGGTCACGCTGCTGCGGGCGCTGGAGGGGAGAGTCGAGCTGTGAATATTTTTTGGCGATTAGTTTGGCGAGGCGTTGCTCCGGTTGCCTTAGAATATGTGATAGTGTCCTCCGTGTCCGTCACGATAAATGATATATAAGATAAGAAAGGAAGGAAACCATGACAAAAACAGAACTTGAAAAAGTAGCTGTGGAGGTGCGGAAGGGAATCGTTACCGCCGTTCACAGTGCGAAATCCGGACATCCGGGCGGATCTTTATCCGCGGCGGACATTTTTACGTATCTTTATTTTGAGGAGATGAATATCGATCCGGCCAATCCGAAGAAAGAAGACCGTGACCGTTTCGTTCTTTCCAAGGGACATGTTGCCCCCGGTTTTTATTCCGTGCTGGCGCAGAGAGGGTTTTTCCCGGTGGAAGAGCTCAAAGGTCTGCGCCATGTCGGCTCCTTCCTTCAGGGACATCCGGATATGAAGCATATTCCGGGTGTGGATATGTCCAGCGGTTCTCTCGGACAGGGATTTTCCGCGGCGGTGGGTATGGCGCTGGCCGGAAAGATGGACGGGAAGGATTATCGCGTGTACGCTCTGGCCGGAGACGGTGAGATTCAGGAGGGGCAGATCTGGGAGGCTTCTATGTTTGCCGGACATCGCAAGCTGGATAATCTGGTATTGATTGTGGATAACAACGGTCTGCAGATTGACGGAAAAATTGACGATGTCTGCTCTCCGTATCCCATTGATGAGAAGTTTAAAGCGTTCAATTTCCATGTGATTACGATTGACGGAAATGATTTTGACGAGATTGCGGCGGCATTTGCCGAGGCCCGCGCCACAAAGGGACAGCCGACTGCGATTATCGCAAAGACGGTCAAGGGAAAAGGTGTCTCCTATATGGAAAACCAGGCCGGATGGCACGGCAAGGCACCCAATGATGAGGAATACGCCATTGCTATGGAAGAATTAGAGAAAGCAGGTGAAGCATTATGTCAGAAGTAAAGAAGATCGCGACGAGGGAAAGTTATGGCAATGCTCTGGCAGAGCTGGGAAAAGAGTTTGACAATCTGGTTGTTCTGGATGCTGACCTGGCCGGTGCGACCAAGACAGGTGTTTTCAAAAAAGCGTTTCCGGACCGGCATATCGACTGCGGTATCGCCGAAGCAAATATGATGGGAATTGCGGCAGGGTTAGCTACCTGCGGAAAAGTACCGTTTGCGAGTTCTTTTGCGATGTTTGCTTCCGGACGTGCTTTTGAACAGGTGAGAAATTCCATCGGTTATCCCCATCTGAACGTGAAAATCGGCGCGACCCACGCCGGCATTTCCGTGGGTGAGGATGGCGCGACTCACCAGTGCAATGAGGACCTGGCTTTAATGCGGACAATCCCGGGTATGGTGGTGATCAATCCCTGTGACGATGTGGAGGCTCGTGCGGCTGTGCGCGCAGCTTATGAGTATGAGGGACCGGTATATCTGCGCTTCGGACGTCTGGCAATTCCGGTGATCAACGATGAGGCAACCTATCATTTTGAGATTGGCAAGGGTGTCACCATGAAAGAAGGCGGGGATGTGACCATCATCGCGACCGGCCTTTGTGTCAACGAATCTTTGGAGGCGGCAAAGCTTCTGGCTGCGGACGGGATTGATGCGGAAGTGATCAATATTCATACGATCAAACCCCTGGATGAGGAGTTGGTGCTGGCTTCCGCGGTGAAAACCGGAAAGGTTGTGACTGTGGAAGAGCATTCCGTGATCGGCGGTCTCGGAAGTGCGGTCTGCGATCTGCTCAGTGAGAAAGCGCCGACGAAGGTGAAGAGGATCGGCGTGTACGATCAGTTTGGCGAGTCCGGCCCGGCGGCAGCTCTGATTAAAAAGTATGGTCTGGACGCGGAAAGTATTTACAAAAAAGTAAAAACATTTGCATAAGAATGCACAATCAGACAGGGAGAAAGCCCATGGCAGAAATGCCGTGGGCTTTTTTGACGTTTCCGGGCGGAACTTGCGAATTTCTCTTTCATAAAGCGGCAAAAAATGCATATCTTACTATGTTACTATTCTGGGAACAGGGTTACAAAAGAATGCATGGGCGAACAGTAAGAATTTTGGCTGATGCGGACACATGCGCAGGGAATGATGATGTATATCAATATGTGTGTTGCAAAAGCGACGCAATCATATATTCCGGCGTATCCGGGAATAAAACAGGAAAGAGAGGATTTGGGCATGACAGATCAGGAAAACAGGGAGGAACTGACTCTCCCCAAAAATATCAGGCAAATAGGAACCTTCGGGGAAAAATACAGGGTATACATAGAAGATTTTGTATACACGTATGTGCACCGCTTTCTCCATCAGAAACGGCGGGAAGATACCGTCCTGGCGGCAGTCCTGCTCGGGCGGACTATCGTGCGGGAAGAGCAGGAATATGTTTTTATCAGCGGAGCGCAGAAAGCAGAATTTGGTGTGCCTGACGGAAACGGAGAGCTTCCCGGAGGGATGCCGGATACCACAGCTGCAAAGCAGGCGGAGTTCTGGGACAGGGTCTACCAGAGGATTAAGCAGTCTTTTGATGATCTGGAGATTGTGGGATGGTATTTTAACCTGGATGGGAGCAATCTGGAGATCAATACACAGCTGCAGCAATTTTTTGAATCCACTTTTAAAAAGGGTTCGCGCTTCCTTTACTTTGAAGACCGACTGGAGCAGAATGATACTTTTTTCGTCCAGGAGCAGCATAAACTGCAGCGTCTTTCCGGTTATGCTGTGTATTATGAAAAAAATCCGCAGATGCAGCAGTTTATGATGGAAGAAAAAGAGCGTCTGACTCCCCGGCCGATTCGGGAGAGCATGGAGCCGGAGCAGCGAGAGGATGTGGTACAGAACTATCGCGCCATTATGAATAAGCTGAATGAAAAACCGCCGAAACGGAGATGGCAGCCGGTACTCTATGCGGCGGGAGCGGCTGTGCTTGTGATTGTGGCAGCAACGGCGGTGACGCAGATTGGGAATTATCAGAATCTGAAAACGCTGCAGCAGACCATGCAGGCTTTGTCCGGGGCGGTCAGCGAGGAGACTGTGAATGCGGAGGACGGGGGTTCGGCTGAAGAGGACCTGTCGGCGAAGAGTGATGTGCCCGCCAGTGCGGATGGATCGACGGAGAGCGGAGATTCTCCGGCGTCAGGGGATGCGGAGAATACGGCAGCAGATGTGTCGGAAGATACGGACACAGGGGATGCGGAAGATACTGCTGTATCAGCAGCGGGCACGGGGGATACGGCAGATACTGCATTAGCAGCGGGCACGGATGATGCTGCGGATATTACATCAGCTGCGGACGGAGATACTGCAAATGCAGGTTCTGATTCTGCTGTGAGTGCTTCGGAAAGCGTGGAAGCTTCGGCGGAAGGAGGCAGTACCGCCGCGGATGCTGCGGAAGAGACTGCCTCCGTGACGAGCACAACGGCAGAGACGGGGGACAGCCAGCCGGATTATTATATTGTTCAGAAAGGGGACAGCCTGTTGTCTGTCAGCCAGGCTGTTTATGGATCGGAATCTAAGGTGGAGGAAATCTGTGTGCTGAATGGGATTGAGGATAAGGATATGATTTACGAGGGTCAGAAACTGCTGCTGCCATAGGAGATTATAATTATTCAGAGACTGGATCAAAAATATTTCACATTTTCCCACTCTGAATAATTGCACATTTTATTTGTAATCAGCCGGGCTTTGTGATATATCTATTAGTAAGGCAGTCAGGAGGAGTACATGAGCGACCAAAGAAAAAACAATCTTCGCATTGTTGAGACAAACTGGGATGAGATTGAACAGAAGATTCACGAACATCGTATGAAACGATTGCGGCGGATTGCGATTGTCGTCGGTGTCTGCGTAGCGGTGATCGTCGTCTATTATGTCTATATGCAGCATAAAACGTATGACGATTATAAGGTGACAGAGGAGATTTCCAGGTCTGATACTTCCGCTGCCCGCTATCTCGCGTACGAAAACGGCTATCTGAAATACAGTAACGATGGCATTTCCTATGTTACTGTTGATAATATTGTGCTGTGGAATCAGAGCTACGGGATGGAGGATCCGATGGTCATGACCTGTGAGTCGTATGTGGCAGTGGCGGACAGGCAGGGTGAGACGATCTATGTGATGAATGAGGCTGGTCTGCAGACTGAGATTTCTGTCAGTATGCCGGTGTCCAGAGTGGAAGTGTCCTCTAAGGGAGCCGTTGCAGTCCTGATGGAGGATAGCGGAACCGGTTATCTGTCACTGTATGATGCGGGCGGAGACCTGCTGGCCGAGGGTGCGATTTATATGGAAAACAGCGGGACGCCGATGGATATTGCTCTTTCTGCGGACGGCAATAATCTGGCGGTATCCATTGTGGATGTAAGCAGCGGTGCGGCTGCGACGACGATCAATTTTTGCAATTTCGGCGCCAGCGGGAAAAATCAGGTGGATAATCTGGTGGCATCCTTTACATATGAAGATACGATTGTGCCGCAGCTGGTTTTTGCGGGAGACGACAGACTTCTTGCGTTTGCGGATACCGGAGTTTACACCTTTCTGGTTTCAGGGACGCCGACGGAGAGCAGCAGCCTGAGTGTTTCGGAAGAAATACAGAGCATATTTTACGATGACAGTTACTTTGGCCTGGTCTACAGTGATACCAGCAAAGACGCCGGGCGTATTATAAAAATATATGATACGGCCTGTAAAGAGCAGGTTTCAATTGAGACAGAGTTTTCCTATGACAGTATCACCTTCCTGGATAATCACGAGATCTGCCTTTTGAACTCCGCGCAGTGCAGTGTTTTCACGCTGGGCGGTCTGCAGAAGTTTACCTGTGAATTTGACGAGGAAATCTGCGGATTTTTCCACGCGGGAGGTTTCCGAAACTATGTTGTGCTTAAGGAGAATGTGACCGAAGTGATACGCCTGCGGTTGTTCCCTGATCTTACAGAGGATGAAGAATGAACTGGTTATTGATTATTGTATTAATCCTTTTTGTGTTATGTGTGATACAGGGCTGGCGGAAGGGATTTCTGCGCCTTCTGTTTTCCTTGGTATCGTGGATCGTCATGATTGTGCTGGTTTCTTATGTCAGCCCTTATATCAGTGAATTTCTCAAAAATAATACCGGAATCTATGAGTGGATTGAGAGCCGGTGCGCGGAGACGATCCAGTCCAGGCTTGGAACCGGACTGGAATTTCTTGCGGAGACCGGGGGCGAAATGGCGGCTGACTGGATCCTTCGGGGCGTGGTATTTCTCGTGGCTCTGATTCTGGTCATCATTTTGCTCCGTCTGATTTATCGTGCGCTGGGAATTGTAAATCATATCCCGATCCTTCGGGGAATC
>JAJQAD010000154.1 GCA_021204005.1 Clostridiales bacterium | reverse complement strand
ACAGAGGGAAAAGATCCGGTTATTGTGACTGTAGATGAGTTCGAGACAATTCGCCTGATCGACAGGGAAGGGCTCTCCCAGGAACAATGCTGCCGGAGAATGCAGGTCGCCCGGACTACGATACAGAAAATCTATGATTCCGCCCGCGGGAAAGTGGCGAAAGCGCTTGTAGAAGGGCTGCCACTGCGCATCGAGGGCGGACAATACCAGCTCTGCGACGGCCAAAACAATTTCTGCGGGGAAAACAATTGCAGCAAGCAGGAAATTTACCAGATATTTCAGAAAGAGAAAGGAGAAACTATCATGAGAATTGCAGTTACTTACGAAAACGGCCAGATATTTCAGCACTTCGGCCACACAGAACAGTTTAAAGTTTACGACGTGGAAGATGGAAAAATCGTCTCCTCCGAAGTGGTTGGCACCAACGGACAGGGTCACGGCGCACTCGCGGAGGTCTTATACGCTCTGCAGGCGGACACTCTGATCTGCGGCGGAATCGGCGGCGGCGCACAGGCTGCTCTGGCTGCTGTCGGAATTCAGCTCTATGGCGGAGTAACCGGCGATGCGGACGCCGCTGTGGAAGCATTGCTGGCCGGGAACCTGGCATATGTACCGGATATCCGCTGCAATCACCACGAGCATCACGGAGGGAACTGCGGCAGCCACGGAGATGGCGACGGATGCAGGCATGGCCGTTGCTGAAAACAGGGAGATATTACTTATGGAAGGCTTGAAAATGAACCAGATACTTCGTGTGACCGTGCTCATTGAGAATACCTCAGGCAGCGAATTGACCTGTGAGCACGGTCTCAGCCTTTTTATCGAATTTGGCACAAAACAGATCCTGCTCGACGCCGGAAGCAGCGAAGCTTTCTCCGAGAACGCAGCGGCTCTGGGCGTTCCCCTGGCGGGTCTGGACGCATACGTCCTGTCCCACGGACACTATGATCACTCCGGCGGGTTTGAGGCAGTTTTCCGTGCCGATCCGAACGCAAAGATATATGCACGGAAAGAAGCGCTTGACACCTATCTGTCCGCAAGCGGAGGCATGCATGAGATCAGCATCCCCCAAAATGTGGCAATGCATCGGGATCGTTTTATCCCCGTGGACGGCATCCGTGAAATTCTTCCAGATGCATATCTTGTGCCGCATACAGCAGCAAACCTCGACCGGATCGGAGAAAAAAACAAGCTGTACAAGGAACAGCAAGGACAGATTATTCCAGACGATTTCATCCATGAGCAGAGCCTGGTACTGGATACTGAAAACGGCCTGGTTATCTTCAACAGCTGTTCCCACGCGGGCGCCATCAACATTATAAGCGAAGCCCGGGAAGCCTGCGGACAGAAACCGGTTTACGCATATGTCGGCGGTCTTCATATGAGAGGGCTCAAAAACGGTGCGGAAACCTGTGCCTTTTCCGAAGCGGAGATTGACGACCTCTGTCATGTTTTTCTTCAGGAAGGTATTGACCGGATTTATACCGGACACTGCACAGGTGCACCGGGTGTGGAAAAACTGCAAAGCCGCCTCGGCAGCCGGGTGCACAGGCTCACAACCGGGATGCGGTTTTCTTTATAGGGCCTGACCCCGGCAAAAAGATATACGGAGGAACTGCCAAATGACCAAAAAAGTAAACAAACAGATGCTGAAAGTCACCATTCTGGTGCTGACTTTCTCTCAGATGGCGACTAACGGATTATCGCCAGCCATGTCAGATATGGCAGCGGCATTTCCCGACGTTGCAACATCTACCATCCAGATGCTCATGACCCTGCCCGGAATCTTTGTCGTGATTCTCTCGCTGATTTCAGCCTGGCTGACCTCCGTCTTTCCGAAAAAATACCTCATCGGAACCGGAAGCCTGTGCATCTGCGCCACCGCAGTGCTCGGAACCTGTTTCCATCAGAGCCTGCCCGTCCTTTTCGCGTGGTCCGCACTGATGGGAATCGGCATGGGACTGATCTCGGCGCTGACCGTATCACTGATCTCCGACTACTATGAGGGACAGGAAAAGGAAAACCTGATGGGACTCCAGACCAGCGCCGCCAACGTGGGCGGTATGATCATGACAGCGGTGGGCGGCGTACTCACCGCCATCGCCTGGAACTTTGACTATCTGGTGTATCTGATTGCCGTTCCGGGATTGCTCCTTCTGATTCTGTTTGTGCCAAAAGAAACGCCCGTTCTGCGGGAACAACAGGATAAGGCCGTCGCAACCGCCGGAAGAAGCAGCGCCGGTTCGCTTCTGAAAAACGGAAAAGTATGGATTTTTGTCGTCATCTCGGTTATGCTGCTGTTTCTGTTTAACGCAGGGCCTACCAACCTTTCCATGTACGTGACAGAGTTCGGTATCGGCAACTCTGTAGTGGCGGGCTGGGTAGCAACAGTATTCCTGCTGGGCGGAACACTGATGGGAATCGCGTTCGGCATCTTTTCCAAGCGTCTGGGCGTCTTTACGATTCCCCTTGGATTCCTGTTTATGGTTGCAGGTTTTCTGGTTATGATTGCAAAGGCAAATGTGGCCTGCCTTTACATCGGATGCCTGCTGGCCGGCATGTCCATCAGCCTGGTATCGCCCCAGTGTATCCTGCAGGCATCCTCGTTCTGCAAATCTTCTCAGGAACTCGCCATAGCGGCAGCTGTCATCATGGCAGCAAGCAACATCGGAACCTTCCTCACCCCGCAGCTTACAAATGTCGCTCGGGCAGTTACCGGCAGTGAAAGCACCATTTACCGCTTTATTCTGGCACTGGCGCTGGCGTTGGTGATGACAATCGTAACACTGGTTATTTTCCTAATCAATAAAAAGAAAAAATAACCGGCAAAAACCGGGAAAGAAGGCTCTTGATACATGTTTTTGTATCGGAAGCCTTCTTTTTAATTATTCACTTTATTTCAGAAGATCAGACTCTGTAAAATCTTTTCATTATCCCAATCAAAGAAAGTCTTATTTATCCTTAAATTAACCATACCGGCACATGCCAGTTTTTTTCATCAACAGGAAGCAGATCGTTTGCCATGCAGATGACGTTTCCTGTTCCTATCTCTGTTTTCAAGCTTGATATTCCCTCAAAGGAAGATTCGCGCGTTACGGGCTCTAACACATGGAAATTCCGGATGGCTGTTCTGCCGGGAGATGCCGCTTTTTTGATTTCTATCGGGGAGAGTGTTCCGTTTTGGTAGATCAGCAGGTCGATTTCTTTCTGATCTTTATCTCTGTAATAATAGACAGGCGGTTCCTTTCCTGCATTCAGATAGCTTTTATAAATTTCTGAAAATACATAGCTCTCAAAGAAAGTTCCTGACATCGCGCCTCGTTCCAGGGCTTCAGGATTACCCCATTTTAGCAGATAGGCTGCCAGACCGGTATCCAGGAAATGGAGAAGCGGCATTTTTACAACTCGTTTCAGTGCATTGTTATGGTAGGGCTGTACCAGAGCAATTATGTGTGATGATACCAGAAGAGAGAGCCATTTCTTTGCAGTCGGCGCGGAAATGCCTGCAGCGGCTGCCAGCTCTTCATAAACAACCGGTTTCGAGGTATGCGCGGCAACAATTGTCATAAAATTATAGAACTGCATCTCATCCGCAACCTGCGCGAGGTCACGGATATCTCTTTGTAAATACGTATCTACGTAGGAGCGGTAATAGGTTTCCCAGTCGATCTTCTCATTCGCGTAAAGTTCCGGCATGGAACCCTTAAAAATTCTGGCATAAATATCATTTAATCCCTTTGGCGTCCGTTCGGATAAACGGCTCATTAAATACGTTGAATCTGTCTGAAACGGACTGCTTGGCTCCTGATAAATCTCGGCATCTGACAATCCCAGAAGATTCACGATGCCAACCCGTCCCGCAAGACTTTCGCTTACATTCTGCATCAGTCGGAACACCTGTGAACCCGTAATCCAGAAATCGCCTCTTTTCCCGAAGCGATCTACACTCATTTTGATATAAGGTAGAAGCTCTGTCGCATACTGGATTTCGTCAATCAATACCGGCGGAGTATATCTCTGTAAAAACAATGCGGGATCGCGTTTGGCCAGATATCTTACATCCGGATCATCCAAAGTGACATACTTTCTCTCTATTCCCTCGCTTTGCTGAACCTCTGCGAGCCTCAGCAGTAAAGTTGTTTTTCCGACCTGCCGGGGTCCGGTTACCAGCAGCACAGGAAACATTTCCGATATTTTTTTAATAGTATCTTCTGCGGCTCTCCTGATATAAGTCATAAAGCTCACTCCTTTATACAATCCAAATATCATAAATGCGGCCAAACCAAAACACTATTTTATTATAGCCCTTTTACAATGACTAGTCAACACCCTGGAACAGCCCGGCAAAAAACAAAACAGGTACTATAGTTCCTTTTGATCTGTCCAGTAGTCTGCTACAATAAAGAAACTGAATAACACTACAATTATCTGCAAACCTCTTCATCATCTATAAAGTTTAAAAACACATCTTGACATTATGGTATATATACCATATTCTAAAGAGAAAGAAACACATGAATAATTTTAATGTAGAATTCTACACTACAAACAAAGGTAACAAACCTGCACAAGATTTCCTGTTAAGTTTAGATATCAAAATGCGAGCTAAACTGATAGGTCTCATCCAAATACTGGAAGAAAAAGGAAATCTTTTGAGAGAACCATATAGCAAATACCTTGATGACGGAATTTTCGAAATCAGAGTAAAAACCGGCAGTAATGTTGCCAGAGTATTGTATTTCTTTTATTATGGCAAACGAATTATTCTGACCAACGGTTTTATTAAGAAAACGCAAAAAACACCAAAACAAGAGTTAGAAAAAGCCAGAAAATATCGAACAGAATTTTTGCTAAGGGAGAAAAACGATGAGTGACTTTCAGGAATTTTTACAGGATCAGATGACGGATGATTCATTTAAAAAAGAATATGAGGCAATACAACCTGAGATGAACATTATCCGGGCAATTGTTGATGCAAGAGTATCCCAAAATCTTACGCAAAAAGAACTCGCCGAGAGAACGGGCATCAATCAGGCAGATATCAGCAAACTTGAAAACGGAACCCGCAATCCTTCTCTGAAATTATTAAAACGGTTAGCCGATGGGATGGGGATGAACCTTAATATAGTCTTTACACCCAAAAATTAGCAATTTTTAATTTAATAGGGTCAGACCCCGGCAAAAAATATAAACAATCTAAATTTTTTATAAAAAGAACTCGTTCTTTCCACGCACAAGTTTCAGCGTTTCCATCTTCGTCCCCAGTTGTTCCTGTAATGGCGGAGGAAGAATACGTGCCTGCTGCGGGCAGGCAGCGGTACATGCCATACAGAGAATGCATTTTTCCACATCAGTTACTATCTTTTCTTCATCGCGCCTGATTGCGCTTGTCGGACAGACAGCTTCGCACTTTCCGCATATTGTACAGAAAGGGAGTGTCATCGGCGTTACCAGCATATTCATCCCATCTCTATACGGATCATTTCCCGGAACTTCTGTCGCAACCATCAATCCTTTACTGATTTTCTCTGACACTTTTCCGGCAAACTCCAGAATTTCCTCTCGATCCTGATCATCCGGTCTTCCCGCTCCGACTTCCGGCACCATCGAATGCTGTGCGACCAGAGCCGCGGATGCGATTACCCGGAATCCCTGCCCGGATACCACCTGATTCAGTTCCAGAAGCGCATCCTCATATGCCCGGTTGCCGTAAACAACCAGCGTAACGGCCGACTTTCCATTGCCGTCAATGCTGTGCAGCCACTCCGGGACAACACTGGGGATCCTTCCCCCGAAAACCGGCGCGGCAATCACAACCACATCACTTGCCGGAGCAATCGCTTTCCCTTCGCTTTCAGCCAGATTGATTTCTCTCGTCTGCTCTGCAATGCCCTCACAAAAAATCATTCCCGCTTTCTTTGTTCCCCCTGTCGGACTGAAATAATACAGTTCTGTCGTCTTCAGCATAATGGTGCCTCCTCAATTCTACATATTATGTTTTAAATAAATGTATCCGGAAATCATATGTTGTAATTTTATTTTTTACAACAATAAGTATAACACTCTTTTTCCCATTGTCAATCTTTATATATTCTGGATAATTTATGGACGCAACTGGCGAAATATTGTATTATAATTCTGGAAATAAATTTTTTAACCCCCCAAAATAGATGCCTTATCAAATTGCAGGAAGAAGTGATTAGAATGAAAATCAGCACGAAATGCTCCGTCGCATTGCATTGCCTGATCTTTATTACGGAATATGAAAACCGGACAAAAGTGACCAGTGAATTGCTGGCAAAAAGTACCGGTTGCAATGCCGCCGCCATACGAAGCATATTAAACCTATTGCAAAAGGCCGGCTTAATTTATGTACAAAGAGGCGTGGGCGGCGCCCATTTAAAATGCAAACCACGGGATATCTCTGTCTGGTCGGTATATAACGCTCTGGAACCGGATGGACTGGAGCACCTCATCGGCTGCCATCCGAACCCTTACGAAAAGTGCCCTGTTGGGCAAAATATCCGTGAAGTACTGAAACAGCCCTATGAGGAAATCGGTCTTTCCGTCCAAAAGACAATGCAGACTATCACGCTGGAACAACTGCTGGAAACATATACCAGCCTCATAAGTGACTGATTGACCGATGATATCTTTCCCTCATATTGGCAGCACAAATCAATCCCCTGCGCCTTGCTTTACCAAAATCATTACAGAAATACCGAACAGGAGTAATCAATCATCATGAACATAGTAATCATAAACGGATCGCCCAAAGGCCCTTACAGCATCACCCTGCACACCTGCCTGTATATCCAGAAGCTGTTCCCCGGGCACACCTATGAGATTCTGCACGCCGGACAGAAAATCCGCGTCTATGAGAAGGACATGTCGGAAGCAATCACAGCCCTGGAAGCGGCAGATCTGATTCTGTTTTGCTATCCGGTTTACACCTTTCTGGCACCGGCGCAGCTCCACCGGTTTATCCGGTTGATCAAGGAAAGCGGCTGTGACCTTTCAGGAAAGTTCGCGACCCAGATTACGACCTCTAAGCATTTCTTCGATGTGACTGCTCACCGCTTTATCCAGGACAATTGTGCAGATCTGGGACTTCGCTATATCAAAGGATTGTCCGCGGATATGGAAGACCTTACCAAAAAGCAGGGTCAGGAAGATGCGAAGAAATTCTGGGAATATGTAGAGTTCTGTGTGGAGCATAACATCTGTGAAGCGCCGTCTGCACCAATCAGCATACCAGTTCCAACCGACAAACCTGCTCCAGGCAGCACACATACTCCAACCAATCTCTACACACCGGCCGCTTCCCACGTTTCAACCGGCACCTTTGCATCAAACGATAGCTATGCCTCAATCGGCACCTCCGCTCCGACATCTGAGGTTCCGTCCAATATAGGCTCCCTGTCAGATTTCACTTCTGATACTCCTGTCACAAAAACAGAAAAAAGGATAAAAGATATCGTCATTGTAGCCTCCTGGCAGGAAAACGATACCGCAATCCAGGCAATGATCAAAGACTTTCGGGCTGTCTGTCCGCATCACACCAGAATTGTCAAGCTCGAGGACTTTCCGTTTCAAGGCGGATGCATCAGCTGTTTTCACTGTGCGGCGGACGGCACCTGCATTTACAAAGACGGCTTTGACAGGTTTCTGCGGGAAGAAATTCAGACGGCGGACGCCATCATTTACGCCTTCACAATTCAGGATCACTCCATGGGACCGCGTTTTAAACTCTATGACGACCGGCAGTTCTGCAACGGACACCGCACGGTCACCATGGGAATGCCGATGGGCTATCTGATTGCGGGAGATCTGGCTTCAGAAGAAAACCTGCGAACCGTGATCGAAGCGCGGTGCGAGGTTGGCCACAATTTCCTCTGCGGCATGGCCAACGATGCAGAAGGAATTCAAACCATGAACACCCGCCTGCTCTACGCGCTGGATCACGCCTATGTGCAGCCGCAGAACTTTTACGGTGTGGGCGGCATGAAGATTTTCCGCGACCTGATCTATATCATGCGCGGACTCATGCGGGCGGACCACAGGTTCTACAAACAACACGGTATCTACGATTTCCCGCAGAAAAAACGCGGTCAGATGCTTATGATGATTGCTGTCGGCGCGCTGATGAACAACCCGAAATTGCGGGCAAAAGCCGGGAAGCAGATCAGTGAAGGGATGATAGCGCCGTACCGGAAGGTGCTTGAGCAGACTGATATTCGTAAAATCGAAAATTAAAGAATAATGATTTTAATGACGCAATAAGATTCTGACAAAAAGCATAGATTCAGATATATGAAGACATCTCACAATAAGTTAACCGAAGGAGAATCCCCCTATGTATGAACAGGATTATATCGTGCGCTACATTAAAGAAATGGTGCGCGCTCTGCTAAAACTGCTGTTCCATATTGATACAGCATCCCAGATACAGGAACTGATGGACGAAAAAACGCTGCAGACTTATGAACAGCTGACAGACCTGATCGACACAGGCGACATCAACACAGCCGAAAACCGGCTTTATGAACTCATCGATGCCGGAAATCCGGATGGTCTGAAACTGGCTCTGCTCTTTTTCGACTATCTCAACGAAAAGTCCGACGACTTTCTGGAAAACAACGGCTTCACAAGGCGTGAAATCCGCGATGATCTCGACAGCATCGTCTCCGGATATGGCTACAGCGGATTCGTGGACGCGCTTTTTTAAACATGTTTACGTCAACCGCCCTCTAATATTCTATGCAAAAATAATCCAGATACGCACGAAAACGATCCTGCGCAGTCAGGCAGGTATCACGCAAATACCCTCTCTCCCGCTCCCACTCAGACAAACCGCGGTAATAAAACATTTTCAGGTCGTCCCCTATAATGAATGGCACAATATCATTTCTCAGGCACTCCTGAAACATGATGAGCCGTCCCACACGGCCATTGCCATCCTGAAACGGATGCATACGCTCAAACCGGTAATGGAACTCCAGGATTTCATCCAGAGTCTTATCTTTTTCTGCATTATATTCTGTCAACAGCTTCCGCATCTGCAGCGGCACTTCTTCCGGCGCAGCCGTTTTCCTCCCCCCTACTTCATTGGGCAGCTTCTTATACTCGCCAACCGCAAACCAGTCCTTACGACTGTCACTGGTGCCTGTTTTCAAGATTCTGTGCAGTTGTTTTACCATATTCTCTGAAATCTGCAAATGCGCATGGTCAATCATGAAATCAACGCAGCGGAAATGATTCGCTGTTTCTACAATATCATCCACATTCACTCCGTCCGTTCCGGTACTGATCGTATTCGTCTCATAGATATAACGGGTCTGATCATGCGTCAGCCTGCTGCCCTCCATATGATTGGAATTGTAAGTCAGGTCAATCTGAATCTTGTGATAAATACCGCCCTTTCTCCGGCTCTGCTTCTCGTTTTTCAGTATCTCCAGCAGCGTTTCCGGTTTCTCCGCGCGGGCGTTGATGCGCTGCGGTTTTACCGCAAGCTCAGGGATATTCCACGTCTTTCCAGTTAAATACGCGCCGGGTATCCGTCCCTGCGCACAGTAATTCCTGACGCTTCGTTCTGACAAATCCCATTTTTTTGCCATCTCAGCAACCGATAAATACTCCATGCAAAAGCCCCTCCGTGTAACTTGTAGTATAGTACGTTATCGGCAAAATTTCAATTAATCGTTGCGTTCTTTCTTTTTATTTTGCCGGATTCCCACATCGCTCTGTTTTTATGTATTCCTTATGCACACCTCCACGCACTCAAAATAAGTCATTTAAAAGTGATTTTTTCCCAATATTTAATCATTTTCAAATGACTTTTTCCTTCTGACAGACCGGGAACAATGCCAGCGGATTTTTATGATACACCAGCTCCGCCATCTCATCATCCAGCCCGCGGTCCATATCCTCCGCCAGCTTCACGCAGAGCGGCAGCGGCGTAAACGGCGTATCACTTCCGTATAAGATATGGCTCTCTGGCGCAATCTGCCGCAAATTCCCATACTGCTTCGGCATGACGACACCGCCCAGATCATAATAAAGCCCGGCCAGACTCTCCGCGACATCAATATTCCCCTCGGGAATCAGCATCTTTGACATGGGCGTCACCCGGTCCGCTAAGACCGGGAGGTAAGTGCCCGCATGCGGGACGATAAACCGGATCTTCGGATATTTCTTCAGAGTCCCCGTCAGGATAAGATTCATCACCGTCCTCGTCGTGTCAAAGAAAAACTCCATCAGCGGATAGGGCAGATTCTCATTCACGCCCTTCGGAACTGCTGACGGCTCTGTGGGATGCAGCGACACGACACAACCGCCCCGGTTTAACTCCTCCATAACGGGGTCCAGCATCGGATCACCAAGGTATACTCCACCGTAGTTCGTCAGAAGAGAAAAGCCATCCACGTGCAGCACATCTCTGCAGTAAACCACTTCCTCCACGGACTCCTTAATTTCCGGCAGCGGCAGGCTGGCCATCACAGCAAATTTTGACGGATACTTCTTTACCAATGCAGCTCCATATTCGTTGGATGCCCGCGCCACTTCCACAGCTTCCACAGGGTCTCCCATATGCAGATGCGGAGATGAGATGGAAAGAGCACTGTAAGTAATTCCAAGCTGCTCCATGGCGAAAAACTGGCTGTCCACACTCCAGTCCGGTTTTGGAAATCCGCCGTCCAAAAACTTCATTCCCCGACGGTTAAGCATAGCGTCATATGCGGGCGGCAGATAATGTGCGTGTACATCAATTCTTGTTTTCGGCATAATAATCTCCATTCCGCCGCCTTTCAGTTAGCGGCACAAATAGTAACGAAAGAACTAAAATTATTATAATGTTTTATACATGACATGGATGTCTTCATAATGCCCGTCTTTCATTTGAAACCCTTCCGGAATGATACCAACATCTGTAAACCCTAATCTCTCATATAAATGCCTGGCGTGAATATTACTATCTACGACTGCATTGAACTGCATAATAGAGAAGCCATTGTCCCTCGCCTTTTCCAGGCAGTCAGAGACCAGTTTTTCCCCGACATGAAGCCCTCGTGCTTTCGAATTTACAGCATAACTGGCGTTGGCAATGTGACCGCATCTTCCAACATTATTGGGGTGAAGAATATACATTCCCAATACAACATTTCTTTCGGTATCTACTGCAATGCCAGTATAAGTTTGTTCCTTAAAAAAAGCATCCGCCTCTGTTTCATTCAGTTTATTTAACTGAGGAAACGCAATACCTTCGTTGATTACTTCATTCCAGATATTCATGGTTTCCAGCAAATATGAATTTTCAAATTTCTTTATGACAACTGACATAACTGTTCTCCATATTATGCAGCGCCAGCCCTATAGGAACGACTTCAGGAACACAGATTCCGGACGGAAGTGGATGACCACATCGCTGAGCTGCTGGCAGAAAAAAATATATTTTTTTAATTACCTGGTTAATGAAAACCCGTTCAAATACGATCAATATAATCCCCGGCTACGGTCCGAAACTTCTGAAACAATGGAATAAAGTCATAAATGATTGTATGAAAACAGTCTCTGGCCATACTTCCGTCATAATCATGCGAAAGTTCGTTTCTCATATTCAGCATCATCATCCAGGCATCATCCGCGATAAGGTTAACCGAATACGCCGTCCGCAGCGTTTCCCTCGGAGATCCTGTTGCAAATGTCTGTATTTTATGGTACTTCACTATAATATCCTTCATAACCTTCCACGCAATATCAAAAGTCAGATTAAACTTCTGTACCGTACCGCTCAGGACAAAATCATCTTCGGGATCTCTCATCGGCGCCTTTTCCAATGCAGCCAGGCTGCTGCAAAAACTATTGTAACGATTAGTAAATTTTGCGTCCATACCGATCCATATCCTCCTTCAGATAACTGTTTCTACACTTATCATACTCAAAAATATCTATTTTTTTCAGTGTGGGAATTCTGTCTATCTCATCCTTCAGCCGGTCAATCTGACACCCGCCTTTTATGATAATATCAATGTCGCTGGTAGCTGTTGCAGTGCCCGTGGCGTAGGATCCAAACAAATATAAATGCTCTACCTGATATTTCCGGCACAGCATTTGTATCTGATCCAGGATTTCCTCTATTTCCATATTCGCCATAATCTCTCTCCTTTTTAAAAATATAGCACAGGTTTACACGAAAAGGAATCATATTCATAATTTTTTGAAGCAAATTTCTTTTCTGATTCTCAGAAGACTGTTATACAGATTACAGATTAATCTGGCGAGAACACGACAGCAAGAAAATGTTCTCGTACTCTTTTTCACAGATAAAAATCAGTACTCCGCTGATACTAAAACAAAGATATCTCCCAATCACACCGGCACGTTGCCATGGTTTTGTTCAACATGGGAACCACCATCAATATCCGGCAGATGATCCGGGAATGGCGGACCGTCTGCATGGCAGCGCTCTGTATGGTGGCCTCCTGCGTACTGATGCTGGTTGCGATTCCGCTGATCGGAACTGAAACCGTGCTGATCGGCATGCCGGTGATCAACGGAGCGGCCATGGCCACATCGCTGATGACCGCTGCCGCCACGGAAAAGGGTCTCACCACAGCTGCGGCTCTCTGCGCAGTAATCTACTCTGTTCAAAAACTGGTCGGCGCCCCCATCGCTTCCGCCATGGGCCTCAAATACGCCAGGAAACTGGTCGCGGATTTCCGCACAGATCCGGAAGCAAAAATGGCTGCATTTCAGGCAAAACAGACCGGCATCACCTCCGACAAAGTCCCATTCTATGAAAAACACAAAGACCTGTATCCTGGTCATCAAAACCCTGCAGCATCTCGGATATGACAAAAGACAGCTCCGCCTGCTCTTAAGCGGAGACGAGGAAGTGGCGCACGCTTTGTCACACGGAGAAGGTTCCCGGGTATATGACGCCGCATTCAACTGTGAGAGCGGCATGTTAAACGGGGACGTCGTCTACCGGCGCAAAGGAGGCGCGATCATAAAAATCACTGTTCACGGTGTTTCCGCCCATGCCGGCAGAGAGCCGGAAAAGGGCGCCAGCGCCATCCGGGAAGCCGCCAGAAAAATATTAAGAATAGAAGAACTTTCAAACCCGGAGCAGGCCGTCGCCTCCTCCCTGACCGAACAGGCAGCGAAAATCGTGCTGACCATTCTGTCTATGGAGGATGATTTCTGACAATACTTCATTCTAATAGTATGACGCGAAACCACACACGAAAGCAAGGAAAGCGGTCGGATTTTTTCCGACCGCTTTCGCACATACAATTTCATTTCAAATTAATTCTCACCTGCCGGGACTTTCAGCTTCCGTCGCAGCACCCAGAAATAACAGCAGAAACACAGCCCGATCTGTACTACAGTGGAAACCGGAATGCCCAGCCCGATATGAAAGAGGGATACCGGCTCCTGAAGACTCATAAACCAGGCCACCGGGATACGAACCAGAAATGCAGCGCCTATTCCCTGCAGCATGACAAATTTTGTTGCCCCGATTCCATTGAAAAAACCGGTAAAACAGAAAAGAAAACAGGTAAAAATGCAGTCGATTGCGTACGCCTTCAGATAATCCGCTGCAGCAGCGATCACCTCCGGGTCGCTCGAAAAAATGCCTACCAGCAAATCCCCATGGAAAAAAGCAAGGTAGAATAACGCCAAACCGAGAATCGTCGATGTCCCGATGGCGTACCAGAGCGACCGCACCGCCCTTTTATACTCTTTCGCTCCGTAATTCTGCGCAGTAAACGCTGACATTGCCTGGGAAAAAGAGGACGGAACCAGCATAATGAAGCTGCTTACCTTGATGGCCACACCGACACCCGCCGAAGCAACCAGTCCCAGAGAGTTAACGATTGCCAGAATAATCAGAAACGACATACCCAGGATAAACTCCTGCAGGGCCAGCGGCACGCCAACCGAAGCCACCTTTTTCGTGATAGCGCCGTCCGGGCGGATCTGATCCCGGCTGAATTCAAACGGCAATTTCGTCCTGCGAATAATCTGAAAAGAGATAAGGACGCTGACAGCCTGCGCGATCACCGTCGCAATGGCCGCACCCCTTGTCCCCATTCCAAAGACCGCTACAAACAGCAGATCTCCCAGAATATTGCAGACACAGGCGATTGCCACCGTAATGAGCGGCGTACGGGAATCACCCAATCCGCGAAAAATACTTCCAATCAGATTGTAAGCAATGATGACAATCGACCCGACTCCGCAAATCCGGATGTAAGCCACCGTCTCAGAAAACGCTTCTTCCGGCGCGTTCATAAGACCTGCCAGTCCACCCGCGAGGATCGGTACCAGAACCGTCATGACCAGCCCGATTACAAGAAAAAGGACTATGCTGGCGCCGATAATCCGTCCGCCCTCCTTCGCTTTCCCTTCGCCAAGCTTCTGCCCGAGCGTCACCGTCGTGCCCATGGCAAACGCGCAGATCATATAGGTGATCGTACTCATAATCTGCGATCCGGTGGAAACCGCCGATACATCTACGGAGGTCCCGAACTGCCCGACGACCGCAAGATCGATCGCGCCGTACATCGCCTGCAGAAACAGAGCAAATAAAATCGGACCGGCAAAGCCAAACAGCGGTCCTATAATTTTTCCTTTCGTAAAATCCTTATGAGTCTCCATACTTTTCCTCGCCTATGTTGAAAATGAACGGTAATTCATACCCTCTCCAAAACACAAAAGATAAATTTCTGTGCGGATAGCATTTTTATTATAAGAATTTCGATATTAATTTACAATATTATTTCATTCAGGATTATAAAAAATTCTTCAACGTTCACATACAAAACCCGACGGCCTGTCATGTAAATATTTTTTTCCCCAGTTTTCCGAGCGGCTTGTTTATCTGCCTGGAAATCGTTCCCACCAGAACAGCTGCCGCAACCGTTCCCTCACGCACCCCGTGGAGACCGTGTAGAAACAGGAAGGACAGGATGCAGGCGATTACAACCAGCGTAACATCGAACGCCACCTTCATTGTGCCGAATTTTACCGGCGTCACCTGGCATATGGCAAGCACAAGCCCCTCTCCGGCCAGTGTTACTACATTCGCCGTCACCTCGAAGCTTACGCCAACCGCCACGAGGACAATTCCGATCAGGCAGAAGACCCATCTCATGATGTAACCGTTACACTCCAGCGGACTGATTACCCACACGCCAAAGTCCGTCATATAGCCGAAAACAACGGCTACAACAAGCTGGAGAAGCTGTATAGGCTGATACTTCCGCCTGAGGATTATGATTTGCAGAAAGACAAAAACGCAGTGCATGAGGATCGTGATATTGCCGACGGTCAGCGGCATCGCCTCACTCAGAACATAGGGGACGCTGGAAATCGGTGATGTCCCGAGTCCCCCTTTGATAGAGAACGCCACACCAAATGCCATGATGAAGAGTCCGACAATCAAAAACAAATAACGCTTTACCTGCATGACCTCCGATTTTTCTGTCCCTGTTTTTAATTTCGTGTTCGAATTATTCCTGCTCAAAACCCGGCCTCCTTAACTAATATCAGACGACAAATATTTTAATTTGATAAACATCAATACTTTTCCGCTACAGAAAAGCTAAAAACACATCGTCAGCCCGATCCGCTTCCGCTGCAGATCCACACTGAGCACCTTCACCTCCACGATATCTCCGACGCTCACCACTTCCAGCGGGTGCTTCACAAACTTTTTGTCAGTGAGCTGAGAAATGTGAACCAGGCCGTCCTGGTGAACCCCGATATCTACAAACGCCCCGAAGTCAATCACGTTCCTGACCGTCCCTTTCAGTATCATGCCTTCCTTTAAATCTTTCATCTCCAGCACATCCGTGCGCAGAATCGGCTTTGGCATCTCCTCGCGCGGGTCGCGGCCCGGGCGGCAGAGCTCCTTTACCATATCGCGGAGCGTCGGCTCGCCGACACCGATTTCCGCCGCGGTCTTTTTATAATCCTGTATTTTAATCTTATTTAGAATTTCTCTGTTATTCTGTGCCTGCGGTTGCATCACCGTTTTCCTATCATCCGTTATCCACACCTGATTCAGGCTCTGCGTAATAGAGTCTTCTCTCTTAATTCCAAGGCTCCTCAGCAATTTCCCGGCCGCCTCATAGCTCTCCGGATGAATGCTGGTCGCATCCAAAGGTTCGGTCCCGCCCGTAATGCGCATAAAACCCGCACACTGCTCATAGGCTTTCGGACCGAGCTTCGGCACTTTCAGAAGTTCTCTGCGGCTCTGAAAGCGTCCGTGTTCCTCGCGGTACGCGACAATGTTTCTGGCGATCGCTTTCGTAATACCGGAAATATGCTCCATCAGGGGAGCAGACGCCGTGTTCAGATCAACGCCGACCCGGTTCACACAGTCTTCCACCACGCCATCCAGCGCCTCGCCCAGTTTTTTCTGGTTCATATCATGCTGATACTGCCCGACCCCAATCGACTTTGGATCAATTTTGACCAGTTCCGCAAGCGGATCCTGTACACGGCGGGCGATGGAAGCCGCGCTCCGCTGTCCCACATCAAAATTTGGAAACTCCTCCGTAGCCAGCGCACTCGCGGAATACACCGAAGCACCCGCCTCGTTGGTAATCACATAGGAAACCTTCTGCGGAATTTCCTTTAAAATCTCAACGATAATCTGCTCCGACTCGCGGGATGCCGTCCCGTTCCCCACAGAGATGAGCGTAACGCCGTATTTCTGAATCAGCTTTTTCACCGTGTCTTTCGCTGCGCGGATTTTCTGTTCATTAGTCGGCGCCGTCGGATAGACAACTGCCGTGTCGAGAACCTTACCCGTCGCATCCACCACCGCCAGCTTGCAGCCGGTGCGAAAAGCCGGATCCCAGCCAAGGACCACCTGACCGGCAATCGGCGGCTGCATCAGCAGCTGTTCCAGATTTTTTCCGAACACAGAGATGGCTCCCTCCTGTGCTTTTTCGGTCAGATCATTACGGATTTCCCGCTCAATCGCCGGTTCAATCAGACGGCGGTATGCATCCTGCACAGTCGCTTTCAACACCGGCGTTGTATACGGATTGTCGCGGGTGATCACTTTTCGCTCCAGGTACTGTAAAATCCGCTCCTCGGGCGCTTCAATTCTGACATTTAAAATCTTTTCCTTCTCCCCGCGGTTCAGCGCCAGCACACGATACCCGGCCGTTTTTGCAATGGATTCTTTATACTGATAATACATCTCATAGACAGACTGTATCGTTTCATCCTTTGCCTCGCTGACAAGAAAACCATTCCGCATCGTCATTTCCCGGATCCGGGTGCGGTAGTCCGGTTCATCCGAGATGGACTCCGCCAGGATATCGCACGCTCCCGCAATCGCCTCCTGAGCGGTATGCACATCTTTTTCCTCCGAAAGGTAGTCTGCCGCCTCTTCCTCAAGCGGCCGCTTCACCATTTGAAGCCAGATCAGATTCGCCAGAGGCTCCAATCCTTTTTCCTTCGCAATCGTCGCGCGTGTCCGGCGCTTCGGGCGGAACGGGCGGTACAGGTCATCCACCAGCACAAGTGTCGCCGCCTCCTCAATCTGTCTTTTCAATTCCGGGGTCAGTTTCCCCTGCTCTTCAATCGCGGAGAGCACCTGCTTCTTTTTCTCCTCCAGATTTCTCAGATAGTTCAGCCGCTCCAGCAACTTGCGTAGCACCTCATCATTCAGGGAACCGGTCGCCTCCTTGCGGTAACGGGAAATAAACGGAACCGTATTTCCCTCGTCAATCAGTTTCACGGCAGCCTCAGCCTGTGCCGGGCGTATTTCAAGCTCCTGTGCGAGCGTTTTTATAATATCCATTCCTCTGCTCCTTCTTTCATTCCTCTTTATCTTTCGATATTTTACCTTCTTTTTTACCGGCTGTAAACTTGAAACTATAAAAAGATAGCTTCCCGTAATTTGAACTTTTTAAACTTTTTAAATTTTTTCATACTTATTTCTTGACATCATTTTGAACTCGCTCTATAATTTGAACCAGTGCAGGTTTTATGCAGTTCATTTTCTCGCTTCTAAAATTGAACTTTTACATATTCTCACCAGATAACATAACAAAAAACCGGGAGGACATCTATGGACTCATTTTCCAACCGCTTAAACAGCGTCATGAAAGAAAAAAACTACAAACAAATCGATGTAATCCTGCTGGCAAACCAGGCCGGAGCGGCATCCGGTGTTCATATTGGCAAAAGCCACATGAGCCAGTATTGCAGTGGCAAAACCGTCCCCCGGGCGGATATTCTGCGCGTGCTTGCGCAGGTGCTGGAAGTCAATCCGCTCTGGCTCCAGGGCGGGGATGTGCCGCGGGATACAATAAATACCGGTAATATTTCAGCAGATACGAAAAAATCTATTGAAGAAATTGCACCCGGGCAGCATATAATTCAAAATCAGATCGATAGCAAATCTCAGATCAAAAAATCTGCAGTAACTGCCAATTTTCCGGAAGCACCCGCCAGCGAACACAGCTTATCATCAACATCATCACCTGACCAGAATAGAGGAGACCACACCAT
>JAJQAD010000103.1 GCA_021204005.1 Clostridiales bacterium | reverse complement strand
CCTTTACCAGGCTGGAACATACCACCGATTTGCTTAAGACCTTCGCTGCCTCTTTCGTCGCGGCATGAATGACTTTCACCTCCAGCAAGGCTGTCGCGCCCTCGCCGTCTCCCGCCATCATTTTTGCAAGCTCTGTATTGACAAAACGAAGCGCCCCGCAGAATGCCTCATAATCTGCATTCTTTTCCGTGATCTCCTCATTGCCGGCCAGACCGTTTGCCAGAAGCAGCACAGTGTCATTGGTGGAAGTATCTCCGTCCACGGAAATCATATTGTAGGTGTCTGCGATATCCGCGCGCAATGCCTCCCGCAGCAGCTCACGGTCGATTGCCAGGTCTGTCGTCAGAAACGCCAGCATGGTACACATATTCGGGTGAATCATGCCGGATCCTTTACACATGCCGCCCAGGGTCACGGTCTTTCCGCCAGCCTCAAACTGCACAGCCACTTCCTTTTCATGGGTATCAGTGGTCAGAATCGCTCCGGCGGCCGCATGGCCGGCCTCCGCGCTCCCGTCGAGCTCCGGAATCATAGCCACCACACCGGCCTGAAGCCGATCGATCGGCATCTGCATCCCAATCACTCCTGTGGATGCGACCAACACCTCATCCGCCGGTACATGGAGGTTTTTTTCCACTTCCTCAGCCGTCTCACGGCAGCAGTCAAATCCCTCCTGCCCGGTGCAGGCATTGGCAATTCCGGAATTAACCACCACGGCCTGTGCCCTGCCGATTTCTTCCGTAATATGCCGGTCCCAGAGTACCGGTGCAGCTTTCACCACATTCGTCGTAAATGTTCCCGCCGCCCGGCACGGCTTTTCGCTGTAAATCATCGCCATGTCAGTCCGGTTCTTATACTTAATTCCGGCAGCTGTGGCTGCAGCCAGAAATCCCTTCGCGGCTGTGACGCCGCCCTGAATTCTTTCCATAACTGTGATCCTCTTCCTTTCCCATTTAATCCTAAGCAGTTGCGAAACTATTGAAAACGTACGCTGATATGTACAAAATTGCATCATTATCAATTTCGCAATTACCTGTGCATGCGGAGCAATCCATTCACTCATTAAATTTTGTGATATTCTCCTCATTTAATATAAAATCGTAATAGTTAGCATCCGCACGCCGGATCCATCCAAAGCCATTCCAGAACTGATTGCCGATCTCATTTTTCTTAAACGCAATCAGGCTTATTTTATTAATCTGTTCTTCCTGCAGCGCCCGCATCGCCGCCGTCGCCATCTGCTTGCCGATTCCCTGCCTGCGGTAGCGCTCGTCCACACAGACATGATAAAAACAACCTGTTCTGCCGTCATGTCCGCAGAGAATGGAGCCAATGATTCTGCCATCCAGTTCCGCCACCACACTGGTTGAGGGATTCCGCAGTAAAAACCGCTCGGTCCCCTCACGGGAATCGTCAATGCTGCGAAGGCCAAATCCCCGGATTGTCTTCCAGAGCGCATAGACAGCATCATAATCATCTATCGTCATTGTCCGGATTTTGACATCCGCTCTTGTTTCTTTTTTTTCATCCATACCCTAAACCACTGAGCTTTCCATCGTCCTGTCCATTAAAAATCAGCCTGTTTCGCCTTGTATCCGGACAATACGAATACTAATAATCCTTATTCTAAAATGCTGCGGGACAGTCCTACGAGTACATTTTCTCACTGCAAATTATAATTCCATGCATTATTTTTGCATAATTATTCACTTATCAACAGATTATTCATTTTCCTCCGCCGTTGTCCTGCAACTAATAAGAAGAAAAAGACTCTTCTCTCCATCAAAAAGAAAGAATACCTTTTCCATAATATCACAAACTTTTAAATAAGCAAGACCTTTTTTCCTTTCAGCATTTTTTCCTTTTCTCTGCATTTTTATAAATTTATTATGTATATTTTTTCACTTGCGCCAAATATGGGATTGTAGTATAATGAGCAAACGAAGAAGGGAACCCGTCAGTTCCCTGCTGTTTTGTTTCGGGTTTCTGCGCATTGATTTCATGCCGGGACTGAATACAATACATAATTTACAGGAAAGGACAGATATCATTATGAAGGAAAAAGTAATTCTTGCGTACTCCGGCGGTCTGGACACCACCGCTATCATCCCGTGGCTGAAAGAAAATTATGACTACGAAGTAATCTGCTGCTGTGTAGACTGCGGACAGGAGTCTGAGCTGGACGGTCTTGAGGAGAGAGCCGCCTACTCCGGCGCTTCCAAATTATATATAGAGGACATCACCGATGAGTTCTGTGATGATTACATTGTTCCCTGCGTCCAGGCCGGCGCCGTATATGAGAACAAATATCTTCTCGGTACTTCCATGGCGCGTCCCGGCATCGCAAAGAAGCTGGTAGAGATTGCCAGAAAGGAAGGCGCTACCGCCATCTGCCACGGCGCTACCGGAAAAGGCAACGATCAGATCCGGTTTGAGCTGGGCATCAAGGCGCTCGCACCCGATCTGAAGATCATCGCTGCATGGCGCGACGACAAGTGGACAATGGACAGCCGTGAGTCCGAGATTGAGTACTGCAAGGCACATGGCATCGATCTGCCGTTCTCCGCAGACCAGAGCTACAGCCGTGACCGCAATCTGTGGCACATCAGCCATGAGGGTCTGGAGCTGGAGGATCCGGCCAATGAGCCAAACTATGACCATCTTCTGGTACTCGGTGTAACCCCGGAAAAAGCGCCAGATGAGGGCGAATATGTTACCATGACCTTTGAAGCCGGTGTTCCGAAATCCGTCAACGGCAAAGAGATGAAAGTTTCCGATATTATCCGCGAGTTAAACCGACTGGGTGGAAAGCATGGCATCGGTATCGTAGATATCGTGGAAAACCGCGTGGTTGGCATGAAGTCCCGCGGCGTCTATGAGACACCCGGCGGCACAATCCTGATGGAGGCACATGACCAGCTCGAGGAGCTTGTCCTGGACCGCGCCACCATGGACACCAAAAAAGACATGGGCAACCTGATGGCTCAGATCGTATACGAAGGAAAATGGTTCACACCGCTGCGCGAGGCAGTTCAGGCTTTTGTGGAATCCACACAGAAGTATGTGACCGGCACAGTGAAATTTAAACTGTACAAAGGCAACATCATCAAGGCAGGAACCACTTCCCCCTACTCCCTCTACAGCGAGTCACTGGTCAGCTTCACAACCGGCGACCTCTATGATCACCATGATGCCGAGGGCTTTATCACACTGTTCGGCCTTCCGCTGAAGGTCCGTGCCATGAAGATGGCGGAGCTGGAGAAGGAAAACAAATAACCTGCTCAACTCATAAGATCTAAAATAGGAGGCGATTACGTCTCCTATTTTTTTTATATCATAGGAAAGACCTTGTTGTTGTAAAGTGTTAAAG
>JAJQAD010000036.1:14018-18549 GCA_021204005.1 Clostridiales bacterium | reverse complement strand
GGCCGGAGAAGTGATGAGCATTATGGTCGGAAGTTCAAAAATAGAGCTGGGTAACCTGTCTTACGATAACGGACTGGAATATATCACCTCCGCACAGCGGGCCGGGGAGGATATTAGCTGGAAGCTGATGCCCGGAACGATGGAAAATGTGTATGTCCCTTCCATGACAATAGGAATTAACAGTAAATCAGAGCAGCAGGACGCGGCGGTTGCACTTCTTTCCTACCTGCTCAGTGACGACGGACAGGAGGATGCGCTGAATTATACGGATGGGTATCCGGTTAACACCTCGGCTTTTGACGCAATGATGACGGACCCCAACCTGGATCGGGAGGGGTATGAACCGGGAACTTCAACCGCAAGTATGGGAATTGTCGAGGAGGATGGCAGGGAAACAGATCTGGATCTTTACTGGCCTTCGGATGAGCAGATTGAAGAGTTTAAAGAAATGATAAACGGGCTGGATACTCCGGCTTACACCAATGATACCATTCTGACGACGATTCTGACCGATTGCTATGCGTGCGTTACCGGCGATGAAGTCAGCGTGGAAGACGCGGTGGCGCAGGTGGTGCAGGATCTCAGTATTTATCTGGCGGAGTAAAAGGAGAGCGGCGATGACAGGCAGAAAAAAATTAAAAAGTACCTTATCCGACCTTGCCTTTGTATTGCTGAGTCTGACAGGAGTCTGCATTTTCGTGCTGATTCCCTACGCAGACGTCATCCGCCGTTCTTTTGTCAATGTGGCCGGGACAAAGTTTGTCTTTCTGAAAAATTATCTGACCGTGATACAGAATGAAGCATTCCGGCTGGCGTTTTTCAATACGCTGAAGTTTATGGGAATCTGCATTCCGATTTTGCTGGCGTTTTCACTTCTGATCGCAGTCTTTCTAAACGCCGGAATTCGGGGTGCGAATTATTTAAAATCCGCTTTTCTGGTTCCGATGGCGATACCGGTGGCCTCCGTGGTTCTGATCTGGAGGCTGCTGTTTCATGAAAACGGTTATTTCAACGGTCTGCTGCACCTGTTCGGCTTTGCTGGCGCGGATTGGATGAACACTGGATTTTCCTTCTGGATTCTGGTATTCACCTATGTCTGGAAAAACCTCGGTTACAATATTGTGCTCTGGATGGCGGGGCTGACTGCCATACCCGGCACGCTCTACGAGGTCGCGCGCGTGGATGGGGCGAACCGCAGACAGTGTTTTATCCGGATCACGCTGCCAAATCTGAAATCCACCTTTTTTATTGTTACCGTGCTGTCGCTGCTGAATTCCTTTAAAGTATTCCGGGAAGCCTACCTGGTCGGTGGAGATTATCCCAATGACAGCATGTACCTGCTGCAGCATTTGTTTGACAACTGGTACCGGGAACTGGCGCTGGATAAAATGTCCGCGGCCTCTGTGATGGTGGCAGGGATGATACTGCTGCTGATTTTGGTGCTGCAGAGATATTGGGACAGGGAATAAAAGGGGAGTGCTTCATGAAACACAAAGTTCGAAAAAAAATAGATATTGTCCTTTTATCTGTGCTGGCGTTTTTCATCTGCTTTCCGGTCATCTTCCTGCTTGTCGGCTCTCTGATGGGCAGCGATGAGCTGGGGCATTATCTGGGCGCAGTTCTGGGTACCTCGGAGGGATACGCTTCCTGGGCTCTTTTGCCGACCTGGCCGACGCTCAAAGCTTATGTGGAACTGCTTCTGGATTCGCCGGAATTTTTTGTCATGTTCTGGAATTCCATCCGGATGACCGGGCTGATTCTGATAGGGCAGCTGCTCTGCGGCGTGCCGGCTGCCTGGGGATTTGCGCAGCTGAAGATACCATTTGGAAAGCTGCTTTTCAATCTGTATATTATACTGATGCTGATGCCGTTTCAGGTCACAATGCTTTCCAACTATCTGACCCTGAATGCCCTGCATCTGGTTAATACTCAGTGGGCGGTGATTTTGTCCGCGGCGTTTTCCACCTTCCCGGTCTTTATCATGTATCACTTTTTCCGGAGCATTCCGAAAGAAATCATTGAGTCGGCGCAGCTGGACGGGGCGAATAAGTTCCAGGTCTTTCTCCATATCGGCCTGCCGCTGGGTTCCTCCGGAATCGTCTCGGCTCTGGTGTTAAGCTTTCTGGATGCCTGGAACCTGATTGAGCAGCCGATGACATTTTTAAAAGATAAATCTCTCTGGCCGCTGTCCCTGTACCTGCCGGACATCAGCATGGAAAACGCCGGGCTGGCTTTCGTTGCCTCCGTCATCACACTGATTCCGTCTCTGCTGGTCTTTCTGGCAGGGCAGAACTATCTGGAGCAGGGGATTGCGGCGTCGGCGGTGAAGGAGTAACAAGATGAAATCAATGGAAGCAGGAAAACAGGTGAAGTAGAAAAAAAGCGAAAGAAGAAAATATACAGAGCAATCCAGAGACACGCAAGGTGGTCAATATAAAGTTAATTCAAGAGATCAACAATTAAGAAGAATTGTACAATGAGGGTTAGATTTATGAATCAGCAGAAAAAACAGCAGCAGAATTGGAAACAACTGTTCAATTTTGAATTTGACAGGGAAAAGAAAGCATCCCTCCAGGTGTGCGCCCTGCGGTGGCTGGCGGCCTTCCTGATATTGATGATTCTTCTGACGCTGCTCTCCCGGGCGGCGGATTCCGTGACGATCGCGAAAGTGACGACGACCGGCGTCAGCGGCGGGAGTCTCACCCATGAGATTCAGGCGGAGGGAACGATCTCGGCCAACCGGGAGGTGTCGGTTGAGGTGGCTGCGGGACTGAAGATCTCATCCGTCGAAGCTGCGGCGGGGACAAGCGTGAAAGAGGGAGATATCCTGCTTCGCCTCGACACGGAGGATCTGGGTGAAAAACTGGAGACCGCCCGGGAGGAGCTTGCTGTTCTGGAGGCACAGGCATCAGATAAAGCGGCCAATGAAGCGATTGCGAGTGCAAGCGCAGAGAAATCTTTATCCCGCGCCCAGGAAGATTACAATACGACGGTTTCCTCCGCAAATCAATCTGTGTCGGACGCGAAAGAGGAGATGGAAGATGCATTGAGCGCTTATAATGCGTTTAAAAACAGCGGGAGTTCTGCCGATGACACGGACACAACTGTTCTGGACTCTCTGGTAAAAGCGGTAGAAGAAAAGCAGGAAGCCTATGACACGGCGGTGACAGATCTGGAGAATCTGAACAGTGAAATCGAATATGCGGTCAATCAGAAAATCAGCGGGGAAGGAGCCTCAACGGACGCAGAGAAAAAATCAGTCCGAAACTCTGTGGAGTCCGAATACAGCGCAAAGCTGACCGCGGCGGAGAAGGCAGTATCGACAGCGAAAAGTGATCTGGATGAAGCGGATGCTGCTTTATCCGCATATCAGACAGAATCCGCTGCAGCCAGCCAGACTGATTATGAGGAGCAGCTGCAGACTCTGTATGATGAATATACAGCAAAAAAAGATGCCTATAGCGAGGCGCTTACTGCGCGGGAGGAGGCTATCCGCTCGGCGAAACGTGTGCTTGAAGATGCCTCAGAGACGACGGAAACCGTCGATACGGCGAGTGAACTGACAGAAGCCAACGCGATGGAAGAGAAGCAGGAGGAAGTGGATGTGCTGCAGGAACTGGTCGACCTGGGGGGAGAAGTCACGTCGCCCTCCGATGGCCTGGTCGTCAGCGTTCCCGTTTCCGCCGGCGAGACGACCGCGGAGGAGTCTTCCATCCGCATCGCGGATCAGAGTGCGGGGTATAAATTTACAGCATCCCTGGATAAAAGTACGGCGAAGTATCTCTCGGCTGGGGATGAGATTGCGCTTGATATCGGCAATGACACAACCGTCTCTGGTCTGACGATTGACAGCATCAAAGTGTCCGCGGAGGATAGCAGTACCTATAACCTCACCGTGTTCATTCCGGCGAAAGTGACCGGACTGGAAAGCTTTGCAACCATGTCAGTAGAAAAAACCACGAAAAAATACGACTGTTGTGTTCCCTTAAACGCCCTGCACAGCGATGGAGGCGATTACTATGTGTATGTGATCACGGAGTCAGACACTGTTCTTGGAGTGCAGACCACCGTGGAGCAGGTGCAGGTGGAGATACTGGATAAAAACAGCGAGTCCGCGGCGATTGAGGGCGGAGTCGGCTGGGGGCAGGAGATTGTCCTGACATCCACAAAGTCGCTCCGATTTGGGGATCGGGTGCGGGTGGAAGAGTGAGAAAGACACATGGGTTGAGTGGAGTAACTATAACCCACAAAACCAGAAGAAATAGAGAAATAGTGGGTTGAATGGAGTAACTATAACCCACAAAACCAGAAGAAATAGAGAAATAGTGGGTTGAATGGAGTGAATATAACCCACAAAAACAGAAGAAATCGAGAAATAGTGGGTTGAATGGAGTAACTATAACCCACAAAACCAGAAGAAATAGAGAAATAGTGGGTTGAATGGAGTGAATATAACCCACAAAAACAGAAGAAATCGAGAAATAGTGGGTTGAATGGAGTAACTATAACCCACAAAACCAGAAGAAATAGA
>JAJQAD010000036.1:2356-13918 GCA_021204005.1 Clostridiales bacterium | reverse complement strand
CACAAAACCAGAAGAAATAGAGAAATAGTGGGTTGAATGGAGTGAATATAACCCATGAAAACAGAAGAAATCGAGAAAAATTGGGTCGCAGAGTAAGACGGCAGAGAGTTGTATAAGCATGTTTTACGCAGGCAGACTGTGGCGAAAAAAAACAGTCAGGTAAATCTTACACGGGACTTTTACGAAGGAGGGATGAGGATGCAGCATGGAATCCGATATGCGGGAAAATATATTTTGCTTCTGCTGTTTTTAATATGTTTTGGTTACATGCTGTCTCTGCATACGTCCCTCAGCAGAAGCGGAGCACCGGTCATCTATTATCCGGAAGAAAATACACTTTCATACGATACGCTTACGTCCATGCGGGAAGATATGGATGAGACAACCGCGGGTGCAGCGGAAAATCTTTCCTACACAGCGGTTGAAACGGTGGAAAATCAGACATTCTCCAATGAAGCTCTGGAACGGAGTGCAACAGGTACGCTTTTTTTGATCAATGGGAGTTCTTCAAATCTTGTGTCAGCCACGGCTGAACTGATGGAGGATGATCTGACAGGCTGCCTGCTCAGCACGGAGGCAGCGTGGGAACTGTTCGGGGAGACAGAGGTGGCTGGCGGAGAAGTAATCTGCGGCGGTGTTTCCTGTGAGGTTCGGGGCGTGTATGAGGACACGGAGTGTGTTGTGATTCTCCAGGCGGAGGCTCTGATCCGGGCGGTGAGCGCTTCTTATGAGAGTGGAGGAAATGTTCGGTCGGATGACAGTACAGGTGATAATAGCGGAAATACAGGATTCGAAGAAGCTGGTAGCTTAGACAATGACAGTACAGATGCCTCGGGTGCAGGAGGCACGGACATTGCAGGACTTTTGGCGGATGGTACAGATATTGCATCTGAACTTTACTTTGACAGACTTATCGTCATGCCGGATGATAACTTAAGTGAAGCGGAGCGCAGTGAGGCTGTTGAACTGTTTGAGACAGAAAACGGTCTGGACAGCGACAGCGCTACTGACTGTATGATTTATCAGCGGCTTTCGACCGTATTTGTCATGTTGATTCCGGCCATTCTCATGCTCTGTGTGCTTGGAAGAGGGATCGCCGGGCTGGTGAGAAACCGTCGCAGACCGTTTCGTCTGGCGTTGCTGAGCGTCATTTTGATCGCCGTGTTTTTTGTGTTTTTCTGTTTCTTTCAGATATCGCCATCCATTCCGGCAGATCTGATTCCGAATACCTGGTCCGATTTTGACTTCTGGAAAGAAAAACTGGTGGAATTTGCGACATGTATCCGGCTTTTGCTATTTCAGAATAAGAGTGAGATAGAACTGAATTATTACAGACCGCTGGTGCGGCTTGCCGCATTGACGGGGATAGGAGTTATTCTGCTTGTACTTACAAACCTGGGTTTCACGGCAGATTTTAAGTTGGAGAGGCAACAGGGTACAAAGATAGGTCAAATTTCCAGGAAACAGAATGCGGATGATGGTTTGAAACAATTTTACGGCAGGGAAGATTTGCAGAACAACAGCCAACCGATTTTTTTCAGCAGGTGGGAATCGACATGGAATAGACCCTGGTCTATATTCTGGAATATAATTGGAATTGTTATCACAGAAATGATTGCCATCTTTCTCCTGTACCGGTGGGAAATTTATCTGGATGAAAAGCGGATGCTACTCTATCTCTGGCCGTACTTTCTGCTGGTAAAATATGCTGTGACTTTTGCAGCTGATTGAATTCTGATTCCGGTTAATCCGGGTTGAGTTTACTTAATTTATTCTCTTTTCCGGTTAATCCGGGTCGAGCTTATGTAATTTATTCGCTCTTCCTGTTAATATACTCCGTCTTATACTTGGAGTAGATAATCCGCTGGCTGCTGTAAAGTCCGTAATATCCGGACATCATGTAGCTCAGCGCGATGGCGATGAGATAGTAGGGCATCCCCTCAAAACCGAAGAACTCAAAACAGATCAGCAGCGCCGTGATTGGGCTGTTGGTGACGCCGCAGAAGACGGCACCCATCCCGACAGCGGCGCAGAGCGCCGGGGAGAGACCGATGAGATTTCCGAAGAGACAGCCGAAGGTCGCACCGATAAAGAAAGTGGGTACGATCTCGCCGCCTTTATAACCGGCGCCCAGTGTGGCTGCCGTAAATATCATCTTTAACAGGAAAGCCAGCGGGTATACTTCGCCCGTGGCAATGCAGGATTCGATCATGCTCATACCGGTCCCGTTGTAATCCTGATTTCCGACAAGCAGGGTCAGAACAATCACAATTCCGCCTCCCACGGCGGCGCGCAGATAGGCGTTTTTTAAAAATCGTTTGTACAGATGCTCCGCGCTGTGGAGAATAACACAGAAGAGGATGCTTAACAACGCGCAGAGTATCGCCAGAATGCCGATCAGAACCGCCGTCCGGATGCTGAACGCCGGCAGTGTTCCCAGATCAAAGGATTCCGGCATGGCATTACAGGAGACGGCGATGCCGTGCGCCACCAGGGATGCAATGACACAGGGAACCAGGGCTGAGTAGTGCATGATTCCCACGCTGACCACCTCCATGGAGAAGACAGCCGCCGCCAGCGGCGTCCCGAAGAGAGCGGAAAAGGCAGCGCTCATGCCGCACATGATCATGATATGCTGATCTTTGTCGTCAAAGCGGAACAGTTTTCCCAGGGCATTCCCGATACTTCCGCCCAGCTGCAGCGCTGCACCCTCGCGCCCGGCGGAACCCCCGAACAGGTGAGTCAGCAGGGTGGAGACGAAAATCAGCGGCGCCATGCGCAGCGGGATCTTGTCATTGGAGTGAATAGCGGACAGAACCAGGTTCGTGCCAGTGTCTTTCTCGTCATGGAGAAGATGGTAGAGGCCGACGATCGCGAGGCCTGCCGCCGGGAGCAGAAAAATAAGCCACGGATGCGCCGCGCGGCAGGATGTCACCGCATCCATGCAGAAATAAAACGCCACGCCCACGAAACCGACCAGGATGCCGGACAATATGGAAAAAACAATCCATTTGAAGGATGTTTTTATCTGATAAGAATAATTTTTGATAAAGCTTTTCGCGTGTTCTTTCATGATGATATTTGTTCCATTCGATTTTATCTGTCCGTTCCTGCTAAATCACAACAAAAAACCCGCAAAGTTCTAAATGATTATTATTTTGTGGGTTGAAGTATGTAAGAGGAACCCATCTTTTTTCAACTCTGCTAATTTTGTGGGTTGAAATCGGAAGAAAAAACCTACTAATTTTTCGGTTGCCTTGAATTAGTGGGTAAAAATCTGGAGCAGAAACCCACAAATTTACAAATCATCTTGAATTAGTAGGTAAAAGTCTGAAGCTGTAGCCCACTAACTTTAAAATTGTCTTGTTTTAGTGGGCTGAATTTACATCACATTACCGACAAATTCTATGTTTTTTAATTTTAGTAGGTTGATACTCATTTTTTTCACCCACTAGATACGGGTTTTTCTTATTTTAGTAGGTACTATATCGGCACTATAGTAAATATATTCCGTTTCCATAAATACGTTTGTAGTAATATTCATTCTTCATTGCAAGAAAGGAAAAAATGGTTTATACTGAACTAGATATATCAGATTCTGAATGGTAAAGTATTCAGTTATAATGCCAATTCAAGATATATCATAGAATAACACAAAAAGCAAGCACAGATAGATCATAGAACAACATAAAAAAGCAAGCACAGATAGATCATAGAACAACATAAAAAAGCAAGCACAGATAGATCATAGAACAACATAAAAAACAAACACAGATAATCGAGGATTCCCATGCGACGAAAGATACAGGATATGATCCGCGGAACATTTGAATATGACCGTCCATCGCTCTTCCTGGAGGAAGAGACGTTGGACTTTTCTGTCGTTGAGAACGAAACATACAGCGGCGCATTTTCTCTGAAGAGTTCCACGGAGGAGCCGGTGCGCGGGATCGTTACCTGCGAACATCCGGCGATTCGCATCCTGACGCCCGAGTTTGATTCTGCTGCTGCGGAGATTCGCTTTGAATTTTCCGGCGATCTGGTGACGGAGGGAGAGACGGAAGAGGGAACCTTTGTGTTCAAGAGCAGCTCCGGAGAATATCTTTTCCCATTTTCCGCCCGCATCAGCCGCCATTATCCGGATTCGTCCATCGGCCGGATTAAGACGGTGAATGATTTTACGAACCTGTGTAAGCTGAACTGGGAGGAGGCTCTGCGCATCTTTTCCTCCCGTTATTTTTGCAATATTTTCCATGAGAATTCCGAGTATGAGACCCTTGTATACCGTGCGCTCACCCGGCACCGTCACACCTCCCATGAGATGGAGGAGTTTCTGATTGCAGCCGGCAGAAAAGCGCGCAGTATAATCTCCGTAGAAAATCCGGAGCGCACCTACGTGGTGCGGGACAGCGCCATCCATGCTGCCGTGGATGTGGAGAAGTCCGAGTGGGGGTATGTAAACATCCGGATTTCCTGTGAAGAGCCGTTTCTTATTCTCGGGAAAAAGCATTTGCAGCCATCTGATTTTACCGGAAAGCACGCGGAGTTCGATTTCAGGATTGACCCGGAGCGGATGCACGGCGGAAAGAATTATGCGGTCATTACGCTGGAAAGCGGATTCCAGACAGAGCGGATGGTTCTCACCTGCATTTGCAAGGGCAGGCAGCCGGATCAGATGAGGCTATCGTTCGTCCCGGAGGATGATCTGGAGGAGCATTCCTACGCATGGAAAAAGCGCCGCTGTTATTTCCTGCTGGAAAAAAGCTTTTTTGCATATAATCTCGGTACGAAACCGGAGACGGAGTGGATTCTGGAATCCATTCATATCATACAGCAGGCGGAGGCGGCGGAGATTCAGAGCCGCTGGCTGAACCTGTTTCTCGCTTATTTCTATTGGAAGGCGAAGGATACAGACCGGATGACAGACCGCATGCTGTCAGTTCCGCGCAATACCAGGACAGCCCGGACACCGCTGGGGGCGATGTATCTCTATCTTCTGACGCTGAATGACCCGCAGGAGGACAGGGAGGAGGCGTTTGCACGGATTCGCGCGATTTATGCGAAGTACCGCAGCCATCCCATCCTGACCTGGGTGATGCTGCAGATGGATGAATCACTGACGCGCAACCCTCAGCGCAGATATCAGTGGATCCGCCAATATATGACAACCTACAGCGACAGCCCCATCTTTTATCTGGAGGCGGCAAAGGTGCTGCAGGCTTATCCGGAGATTTTAAACAGCCAGGATGATTTTGACTTTCATCTCATCTGCTGGATGTCTAAGAAAAATCTGATCAACCGGGAGCTTTCGGTGCGCATCCAGGGGATGGCGCAGGGGAAGCGGAGCTTTAACTGCAATTATTATCTTGCTCTTGGCAGGTGTTATAAAAAGTTTCAGGATGAGAGTTTTGTCCGCACAATCTGTGTCTACCTGATCAATACCAGCCGGTATGGGGAGGCTTATTTCCCCTGGTTTCAGCGGGGCCTGGAACAGCATCTGAAAATAGCCGGGCTTTACGAGGCATATATGCTGTCCTGGAGCCGTTCCATGGGTGAACTTCCGCCGGAAGTGCTGCGCTATTTTTCCATGAACAGCACTCTGCCTGCGCGGAGAAAGGCCATGCTGTTTGCCTATGTCGTCCGCAATAAAAACCGGCTGCAGAAGGATTGGCCCGCCTATATGGTTCTGGTTAAAAACTTTGCGCTGAGCGAACTCTCAAAAGGGCATATGAACGATGACCTTGCTGTGATTTACGAGGAGCTTCGCCGCAGGATGCCGGCCGGTGAGTGGAATCAGATCAAGAAAGACGCGGAGAGCTGTTATAAGGTAACGGTTGGTAAAAAAAAGATTTTCTCGGTACAGGTTGTGCAAGGAGAGTTGACCATACGCCGCACACCCGTCTCTGGCGATCACGCATATATTTACCTGAACCAGCGCCCTTATGTGATTCTCTATGAGGGAGCGGACGGCCTGCTCTACGTATCCGCAGACGGCAGCCGGGTGAGCAAGTCGCTTCCGGGAAACAGCCTGCTTGGCTCTGATCAGAATGGTGCGGCAACAGAAGAAGTGATGACCGGGAAGCATATGCTGAGGAGCGATGGCGAGCGCCTGGAGCGGATGGAGGGTCCTGTTGATGAGATGACGGATCTGCTTCTGACCGCGCGGGACAGAGATTTTCCTGTCATTGCAGCTGCGCAGCAGCTGATGATCCGCATGCTGTTTACCGGATACCTGGGTGAGCGGCATGAGGAAGTTTTTCAGATTTTACAAAATGATTCTGAGTCGGAGGAACTGCTTCAGGCATATGTAAGCACCCTCAGCCGCAGCTTTATGCTGAGCGACTACCCGCTGCCCGGAACAGTCTATCACTTTATCGGTGACCGGCTTTTGCAGAATAAACGGATGAATCCCTGGTGTACGACGGCTTTTGCGCGGATGCATCTGCGGTATTGCGAGGAGAAATACGATCTTACGGCGGACCGGATTCTGAAGACAAGCCTGATTCAGGGTAATTATTTTCCGTTTTATTCAGAACTGTCTGACGGGAAAAAACGCCGCTATCTGCTGATCGGAGTCTATGTCATCTCCTACCAGGACAGAGAAAAACAGACGTTTTATGTGGAGCTTCCTGATGGCACCAGGGAGGTCTGCCGGGAGGTCCTGCCGGGGTGGTATACCTATCCTCTGTCTGTCCTGCCGGGAGAGATCTGCGCGTACAGAATCGTGGATGTCAGCGGACAGACCAGGGTCAGCGAGAGCATCCGCGGTGCGGACGAGGACACAGCGGCTGCCGGAACCCGTTATGAAAAGCTTGGGCAGATGGACGAGACACAGACGGACAGAAAAGCGCAGTATGACTACGCTCTGATGAGCGATATGGTAAATGTATTATTTACACCAATCAAGGAGTAAACCGTGGCGGAGAAGAAGAAATTATTTATCGGAATCGATCTGAATCAGGAGCGGGCAATGGTCACACTCTATCATGAGGGGATTGCGGAGATGGAAACCGTCTCTACGATTCCGGAGCAGAACCATTACCAGATTCCGCTCGCTGTCTTTTGTACCGGCCAGGGCAATTATTTCTATGGGGATGAGGCCGTAAAGCGGCAGAACCGGACGGACGGCACCTATTTTGACGACCTGTATGCGCAGTCTGAGGATCCGGAGCATGTTCTTCACCGGAATATGCTGGTGCAGTTCCTTCGGAGGCTTATAAAGTTCCAGGAGCGTTTTGCAGACTGGGAGGATATGGATTCGTATCTGGCCATCGCGGTGCCGGAAATTACGGATGAGACTGTCGCTCTGTTTCGCTTTGTCCGTGAAGAACTGGAGTTTTTGCCGGAACGGTTTCAGCTGATGGATTACACGGAGAGCTTTTTCGCCTATGTCTACCACCAGGATCCCGGCATCCGTCTGCATGACGTGGCATTGTTTGACTTCCGGAATGACAGAATTTTTTCCGCGACGCTCCATTCCGACGGATATGGGAAGATCAAGCGGATTTCTTCCGATAAAAAAGAGTGGACTGTGCCTGACTACCTGCTTGCACAGGACGAGGGAAAGGATGAGTTTTTTGCCAATGTGGTGCGCGAGACATTTGCCAAAAAAATTATCTCCGGCGTCTATCTGATCGGCGATGGATTCGACGGCGACTGGCTGCATGAATCGCTGCGGGTCATCGGTCCGAATAAGCGGGTATTTAAAGGAAAAAACAGCTATACTATGGGCGCCTGTTACGCCGGCTACCGCAATGTCGTCACCGACGGGTGGCAGTATTATTATGACGCCTCGTATAAGCTGCAGGGGGAACTTTCTCTGAAAGCGATGCGCCGCGGGGAGCCCTGTTTTCTCCGGCTGACCCAGCTGGGCGAGAACTGGTTTACCCCGACAGAGACATTTTACTTTCTCTATGACGGCGACCCGGTTATTGAGACATGGATCCGTGTCCGTAGGCAGATGAGCGCAAAAATCGAGTCTTTTACTCTGGATTATCTGCCGGAGCGTCCTCCGGGAAGTATCCGGCTTGGTGTGCAGGCGCTGCCGGTGAGCGGAAACAAAGTTGTGCTTCGCGTGTGGGACGACGGCTTCGGGGAATTGTATGAGAGCACCGGGAAGGTGTGGGAGTTTCCACTGGAGCTGTGAAGTGAATTCTGCGACATGGTTTGGCAGACGGATGTGTAGGATATATTCTCATATTTACAAGCAACCGGGGCAACGCTTCGACAAACTAAGTACTAACTCTAACTGTTCGTTACACTCACAGTTACGGGAAAATCCATTTGAAATCGCTGTGCGATGGGGATTTCCCTTGTATAATCTACGTTTTCGGACGGTCAGCACAGCTAGTGTGCAGACCTGTTAGATAATTGAAGATGCTGATTGAAGACGCTCAGGAAAGCCTTCGCGCCTAAGTCTTAGTAAGTACTGGATTTCGTCTCAGCTAAAAGCGCCCCTACAAAGTTGCGTTGCAAATATGAGAATATATCCTACGCATCCTATGCAAAGATGACTGGCAAATTTATTCATACAGTTTGATAAGAGTGTAAAAAGGAGGCACTTTGCGATATGCTCCGCTTAATAGAGAAAGAAAAAACAGTAAACCCCTTCTATCATGAGAATATTGCACTTCATCTGTATTCTATGGAGGAACTCTGTTTTTTTATGGAGGAGAATACTTACCTGATCGATCCCTCCTGGGTGAATGAGGAGTTATTTGTCTGGCTGGAGACTGAGCTGGGGGAAAAGAAACTGGCGCAGGATCTCCGGGTGACGCTTCGGATGAAAAAAGATGTTTTTGCCTGTGCAGAGCAGATTTTTGCGGTGTCCGGCTTTTATGCGGATCGCGATATGGAGCGGATCCGTGCTACGTTGGAACGGATGCAGGGCAGGACCAAGATGGAACGGCGCAAGATGAGCGGTGATCTTTTTCTGGATGCGGGAAAATATCGGCAGGCAGCGTATATTTATATGGAACTTCTCGAGGAGGAATACGCGCTGCTGATGACGGAGGAGCTCAGGGGTAATATCCTTCACAATCTCGGTGTAGTGTATGCGCGGCTTTTCCTTTTCCCGGAAGCGGCGGAGTTTTTCGCGCAGGCGTATGCACTGCGGAAGCGGCAGGAGAGCCGGGATGCGTATTTGTATGCCATGAATTATGTCGATGATTCCTATCAGATGAAGGAGCAGATCCTGAATCTGAATTTCTCCGTGATGAAAGAGGCTCTGGAGCATTTGTCGGAGACGGCGGATCAGGAGGAATATTATGTGGAGAGAAAGGAAGTGTCGCAGGCGGCAGCAGCTTTTGACTGGAAATCTTCGCAGGCGGCGCTGATCGACCGCTGGCGGACGGCATACCGGAAGATGATGTAATTTCCGCTTAAAACATATTTACTTTAATTTCAAAAAAGAGTATAATCACTTGCGGATGGTATTCTGAAAAGAAACTGTACCGCAGGTGATTTTTTTATTTTATTTTGATCGGAGCTTGTATTGCAGGAGGCAAACGAGACTTCACTATCCCGCCGGATCCGGTGGCTGATCGGAAAATCGATCACAGTTACAGGAGAATGGAGGGGATGCTTATGAACATTGGTTTTATCGGCGCAGGGAAAGTTGGTTTCTCCATGGGGAAATATCTCACCGAGCGCGGCATGTGCGTGACGGGCTATTACAGCCGTAGTCCGCAGTCATCACTGGAAGCAGCAAAGTTTACAGACACCGGGCAGTATCTTGATCTGCGGAGTCTGGCGGAGGATAGTGATGCGATTTTTCTCACCGTACCGGACGGAGTCATTCCGGCAGTGTGGGAGGAGTTAAAGGTGCTTCCGATTCAGAATAAAATGATTCTTCATTGCAGCGGGATGCTGAGTTCCGCAGTCTTTTCAGATATCGGGCGCTGTCGCGCCTACGGTTATTCCATTCATCCGCTTTTGGCGGTAAACGACAAATACACTTCCTGGGAAAAACTGGCGGGGGCCTTTTTTGCCATTGAGGGGCATGAAAAGCATCTCAATGAGTGGAAGGAGCTGCTGGAGAGTTTTGGAAACGCGGTGGGAGTGTTGTCGGCCGGGGATAAGGTGCGTTATCACGCGGCGGCAGCCATGGCGAGCAATCTTTATGTAGGGCTGGCTCATTTGAGCGAACAGTTGTTGTGCGGCTGCGGATTTTCTCCGGAGCATGCCCACGCGGCGCTGGCGCCTCTGATCGTGGGAAATGCGGCAAATATCGGCGCCGTCGGATGCGTGCAGGCACTGACCGGACCGATTGAGAGAAATGACAGGGAGACCGTGGCAGCACACCTTGACAACCTGTCGGGGGAAGCGAAGGATGTTTACCGTATCCTGTCGGAACAGGTGGTAAAAGTCGCAGAGGAAAAACATCCGGACAGGGATTACACTGAATTGAAAGGGGAATTGAAAAAATGAAGACAACGATCGCTACTTTGAAGAAAATGAAAGAGGAAAACAACAAAATTACGATGCTTACCTGCTATGATTACTCCACGGCAAAGCTGATGGACAACGCGGGTGTGGAAATTCTGCTGATCGGCGACTCTCTTGGCAACACGATGCTCGGCTATGAGGACACATTGCCGGTCACCATGGAAGACATGATTCATCACACAGCGGCGGTTTCCAGAGGCGCAAAAAATGCGCTGATCATCGCGGATATGCCGTTTATGTCTTACCAGCCGTCCATCTATGACGCGGTGGTAAACGCGGGTCGTCTGATCAAGGAAGGTCATGCCAACGTGGTGAAGCTGGAGGGCGGCGCGAAAGTCTGCGACCGCATTGAGGCGATTGTCAAAGCGGATATCCCGGTGTGCGCCCACATCGGCCTGACCCCGCAGTCCATCAACGCGTTCGGCGGATTTAAGGTGCAGGGCAAGAGCGAGGAGGCAGCCCGCGCACTGATCGAGGACGCGAAAAAAGTGGAGGCAGCGGGAGCATCCATGGTTGTTCTGGAGGGAATTCCGGCGAAGCTCGCCGCGATTATCACGAAATCTGTATCGATCCCGACGATCGGCATCGGCGCCGGCGCGGACTGCGACGGACAGGTGCTGGTATATCAGGATATGCTTGGAATGTTCAACGACTATGTTCCGAAATTTGTCAAGCATTTTGCCAATGTGGGCGAGGTGATGACGAAAGCGTTTGAGGACTACAAGAAGGAAGTCAAGGAAGGGACATTCCCGGCGGCGGAGCATACTTACAAGATTGCGGATGAGGTAATTGAGAAGTTGTATTAAGCGGGCAGGATTATAGCAGGAATATCATTCCTTTTGGTCGCCTTAAGCATTTTTATAGGAAAATACCTGGTTTCATTTCGTTCGTCGGTCAGGTTATATAAAGTTTCGTATGGTATCGTAATTGATACGGACAGAAATTGCGCCTTTGAAGAAATTGTCCGTATAGATGTGGTATTGCATACGGACAAAAACAGTAAATAAGGCAATATAGTCCGTATGTAATGATGCGGTGTACGGACACAATTACTATATAAAGCGAAATCGTCCGTACGAAGTGGTACAGCATACGGACTAAAGCAGTATGCAGAGT
>JAJQAD010000036.1:0-2256 GCA_021204005.1 Clostridiales bacterium | reverse complement strand
GTGAAATCGTCCGTACGAAGTGATACAGTATATGGACTAAAGCAGCATGCAAGGTGAAATCGTCCGTATTGTACAGGAAAAGCCATTTGACTGACCTATGAAAAGTATCTTTACATGTACTTTCCAGATGAAATATAGAGAATCAGCACTCAATTCTTAATACGTTTATCTTAAATACAGAAATAAGGAGTTTATGAAATCATGCAGGTTGTAAAAACAATCAAAGAAGTAAAAAACAATGTCAAAGGCTGGAAAAAGGAGGGCTTAACCGTCGGCTTTGTCCCGACCATGGGTTATCTCCATGAGGGCCACGGCAGTCTGATTCAGCGGGCACGCGAGGAAAACGATAAGGTAGTCGTGAGCATTTTTGTCAACCCGATGCAGTTCGGTCCCACCGAGGATCTGGCCAGCTATCCCAGAGACCTGGCAAAAGACAGCGCATACTGTGAGAGCCTGGGCGCAGACCTGATTTTCAATCCGGAGCCAGAAGAAATGTATACAGACAGTTTTTGTTCCTATGTGGATATGTCCGTGCTGACGGAGGAACTTTGCGGTCTGAGCCGCCCGGTTCACTTCCGCGGCGTCTGCACGGTTCTGACGAAGCTCTTCAACATTGTGCAGCCGGACCGGGCTTACTTTGGTCAGAAAGACGCCCAGCAGCTCGCTATCGTAAAGCATATGGTTGAAGATCTGAATATGGATCTGGAGATCATAGGCTGTCCGATCATCCGTGAGGAGGACGGCCTGGCGAAAAGCTCACGCAACACTTATCTGTCCGATGAAGAGCGCAAGGCAGCGCTGATTTTGAGCAAAACCATCGCACTCGGTCAGAAAATGGTTGCGGAGGGTGAATCAGATGCGGTAAAATTAGTCGAAGCCATGAAAGCCAATATTGAGACAGAGCCGATGGCGCGGATTGATTATGTAAAAGCAGTCGACGGGCTGACTATGCAGCAGGTCACGGAAGTGAAAGCGCCGCTGTTGGTGGCAATGGCGGTTTATATCGGGAAGACAAGATTGATTGATAACTTTATGATACAAGGGTAAAACAGTCAGAAATCAGATGCTTGCATCTACATTTATGACTTTGAGGATTGCGAGCACGTAAGTGCGCAGCAATCCGTGTATCATAAAAGCGTTGAGGGAAGTGCTTGTGCCTGCACAACCAGATGGGCGGATATTACACAGTCTGACGGAAATGAGCAAGAAGCACGATAGTGCGGATTGCGATAATGCTCTCCCTTAATGAGCATGCAATGCGAATTTAGTGAGAGTTTATGCAACGCATTTTCGTAAATTGCGAGTGCGTAGCACGCAGCAATTTGCTTTCAACGCGTAAACCATAAAAAACGAGGACCAACTATGAATATCACCATGTTAAAAGGAAAAATCCACCGCGCCACCGTAACCCAGGCGGCGCTGGACTATGTCGGCAGCATCACCATCGATGAAGCTCTGATGGAAGCAGCCGGGATTCTGGAATATGAGAAAGTCCAGATCGTGGATATCAACAACGGCAGCCGTTTTGAGACCTACACGATTGCCGGGGAACGAGGAAGCGGTGTGATCTGCTTAAACGGGGCGGCGGCTCGATGCTGTTCCGTGAAGGACAAAATCATCATTATGTCCTACGCGGATATGACGCCGGAGGAAGCAAAAACCCATAAACCATCAGTGGTTTTTGTTGACGAAATCAACCGGATCAGCCGTGTGACGAGATACGAAAAGCAGGGACAGCTATTTGACGTAGCAAGGCTGGACAGATAGTGATTTTATCTGATCATATTTTTTCGCTTTGATTATATGATCCGGCAGCACAGAGATTACTGATGTTGCCGCGGCTATTCCGGAGAATAGAAATTGGACAGACATCTATAGATAAGAAAATTTACTGCAATAGTTAACATAGGAGAAATGACCATGCTTCAGGGAAAAACCATCGTCCTCGGCGTGACCGGCAGCATCGCCGCTTATAAAATTGCCAATCTGGCCAGCATGCTGATCAAACAGCATGCGGACGTTCATGTGATCATGACAAAAAACGCGACGAATTTTATTCATCCCACCGCTTTTGAGACTTTGACAAATTACAAATGCCTGGTGGATACCTTTGACCGCAATTTCCAGTTTCATGTGGCGCATGTGAATCTTGCGGCGCAGGCAGATCTGATGATGATTGCACCGGCTTCCGCCAACGTGATTGGAAAGCTGGCTAACGGAATCGCGGATGATATGCTGACAACAACTGCCATGGCG
>JAJQAD010000069.1 GCA_021204005.1 Clostridiales bacterium | reverse complement strand
AGCTGACCGGAATTATCACTACAAATGAGGATTGTATGCATACCATGGCCGGCTCTGAGAATGTGGCGGAAATCCAGGGAGGCTTTCAGATCAACCGCTGCTCGGAATGCGGCCGCCATTATGACGGGTATGAAATCTGGGAGCAGGAAGACCTGCCCAGGTGTGAATCTTGCGGCGGAAGGATTCTCCCCTGGGAACTTTACAGCCACATCAGCCTTTGGGATGAAGGTGTCCGGAAAGCAAGGGAGTGGATTTCAAAGGCCGATCTGATCCTTGTGATCGGAACCAATGGCTATTATGGCAGCGCGTACTGGGATTACAGGAGGCGTGATGCTATCATTGTCCAGATCAACCCGGGACATACCGGATTTGACCGGATAGCCAATCTGAATATCCGGGAGGAATCCGATGATATCTTTCATAAACTGATAGAGCATTGGAATGGAAAGGACTGAACAGGGAAGGAGGCATTTTATGGTATTAGTAACGGCAGCAAACATATACAACTGCATGTATACGGTAACAACAAAGCTATCCTATGTCGATACCAGGGATGTTGGTGAAGTGTGTGCAAAAGAAAATGTGACCAGGATACTGACTGACAAGGACAATTTTAAGTGGATATGAAAACAACAGCTAAGCAGGGAGGCAGAAATGGAATTTTTTGACACAATCAAACGCAGGAAGTCTATCAGATCTTTTACAGATGAACCAGTCAGCCGAAAAGAATTAGAACAGATTCTTATGGCTGCAAATGCCGCACCGGTGGGCAGTGCCAATTATGAAAATCTGAGGATCAGTGTTGTGGAGAATCAGGAGATCATGGATAAATTGTCCATGGCTGTGCGGAAGATGGTTCAGGACCGATCAAAGATGAAAGAAATTGCAGGAAAAAATTCATTGCCTCCCGTAAAAACATTCAATCCCTTTTATGGCGCTCCAATGGTATTGGTAGTCTCACACAAGATGCATGATGTGCAGCCAGGCATTGAGTATACGAACGTAGGATGTGTCTGCGAAAATATGCAGCTGGCTGCCACTGCGTCAGGGCTGGGCAGCTGCTATCTATGGGGAGTATTTGAAGCAATGCGCATTTACCCGGAATTGGATACTTCGTCTGTGTTGGGACTGCCGGAGGATTATATGCCAATTATGGGATTGGTCATAGGGCATCCCACCGTTGAATCAAGTGAACGTGAAGTAAAAGAAAAAATTCCAACGCAGTTTTTTTCGTAAAGATAACTACAGATTACGAAGGACTGTACCGGCGCGACCGTCCATTCAGGTCTGCGTTTAAATAAGATTGATGAAGGAACAGTCAGAAAATGGCTCAATGGAGGCGGTAAATAATGAAGAGTGAATACAACCAGTTAAAAGAATATATGGATCAGAGCAATAAGACCGTTGCCGTAACAGGAGCGGGAATTTCTTATCTCTATGGCGTGAGCAGGTTAAAACAGAGCGTTGGCAGGCTGAATGCCGGACGAATCTTCTCTGCTTCCTATGTCCGCAAAAATCCGGAGGAGTTCTACAAGGTCATGAAGAACGCTTTTCTGGACGCAACCTTTGCCAAAGGACCGAGCCCTGTCCATAAACAGCTGGCAGAGCTTGAAAAGCAGGGGAAGCTCTATGGCATTGTCACCCAGAACCTGGACTGCCTGCATACGATCGCCGGCTCTCAGAATGTAGTGGAATTTCAGGGGAGTTTCCGTGATAACATTTGTACGGACTGCGGAAGCCGTTATTACGATTATCAGATCTGGAATGAAGGCCACGAGCCGCGCTGTGAGAAATGCGGCGCGCCGTTGATGCCGACGAGCTTCTGCAGGGATTTTAAAGCAGGGGAAGAGGTTTCGCGGGAGAGCATGAACCAAGCCGCTTCTATGATTTCCGAAGCAGATCTGGTGATTGTGATCGGCACTACCGGATTCCGCAGCAATGAATATTTAAGCCGCATGAGGAAAGAAACAAAGCTTGTGCAGATCAATCCGTCCGGGACGCAGTTTGACCGGATGGCGGATCTGAATATCCGCGCGGACGCTGCGGAAGTACTGGACGCGGTCATGAACGGATAGGGATGTGACTCTTATGAGATTTCGCGGAGGAGGCTAAAGCATGGAGAAAATACAACAGCTTGCGGACTATATTGAGCACAGCAGCAACATAGTCGCAATGACGGGCGCCGGGATTTCTGTTGCGGGCGGAGGTGTCACATACCGTCAGCTCTTCTCTAAAACGATTCTTCGGGGCATTTTGGGGCGTGACAGGTTCCTGCGCTCTTATGTTAAGGCCATGCACAGCTATAAACCCACTTTCAGCCATTATGCGCTGCGCGATCTGGAGACAGCAGGAAAACTGATCGGAATCATTACAACAAATGAGGATTGTATAAACCATGTAAAAATCTGGATGAAGAAACGCATCTTTGTTTTACATTACTAGGCCGCACAATAGGATTGGAAAGCTTTATAATTTCACATGGTTCATATCTATTATCGCCAAAATCTTTTGTAATTCTTGTTATCGGATTAAAGTACCCATTTGTTGGATTCCTGTAGTCTCCACCATGTGCTTCCTGATGTTCTGGCCGTGATAAAAACTGAATATTCTCAGGCTCTCCTTGATACTCAGGATAGGCTTCAGCACTTTTCATATGATGGCCTTCAAAAGCCTTTAGGTTCCATACCACATCCAGACCCGCCAATTAACAAAACCAGACCTAAAATTACAACAACTGCCAATCCTTTACCAAGATGATTTTTCTTCATAACATAACCTCCCGTGTTGTTTATACACTCTGCTGATATCATATTTAACCTGTCGACAGATCTGCGGCATTTCCCGCCAGATCATCCGACAACTTAAAAATTATTGATGGTTGATGATTATTATCTATACAGATATAATTAATCGTGCAACAGGTTGTCGGATAATGTCAAGGATGAATTTACCTGACAATGATTTCTGCGGGCCATCTGACAAAGGACTACTGACATAGGTGCTGGAGGCGGTATAAAACGAAAACGCTGATTGCCTATTATTCGAGAGGCGGTGTAACCGCAAAAGCAGCCAAAAAGCTTCAGGAGCTTACAGGCGGGGATCTGTTTGAGATTACAGGAGAGAAAAATTACGGGGGTTATTTTTCTGCCCTGCGTATTGCAAGGAAAGAATTCTCAGAAAATGAACTTCCGAATGTCGTAAATAGTGTAGAAGATTTTGCATCTTATGACCGTATCCTGCTCGGCTTCCCAATCTGGTACAGTAAATGTCCACAGCTGGTGATGACATTTATATCCCAGTATAATTTCAATGGAAAGGAGGTCTTTCCTTTCTGTACCAGCGGGACAAGCGGACCGGAAAAAGATTATAACTACAGAGAATTCTGCAGGAATTTTTTACAGAAATAGTTTGACTCTTTTTCATCAATCAACATTCGCGCAGGGGCTGATGAAGTATTAGCAAATTAAAGTAACTACACATACCACAAAAAACAGGAGGTCATTATGACATTACAGGAAGCAATGAGCACTCGGCATAAAGTGAGCAAATACAAGGATAAACCGTTGTCGGCTGATGTTGTCCGTCAACTCAATGAAAGAATCAAAACGCAGAATCAGAAATATGGCTTGAATATGAAACTTGTCACGGAAAGCAAAGATGCAATGCCGGGGATTATAGCGGCGTTAATGTCAAAGGGCGTCAAAAACTACATCATTCTGGCAGGTTCTGACACGCCGGGCATTGATGAAAAACTTGGATACAGCAGCACCGATTTGATGCTTTATGCGCAAACGCTCGGTCTGAATACCTGGTGGATCGGCGGAATGTTCATCCGGAAGAACGCAAAAAAGAACATAAATGCGGGAGAAAACACGAAAATTGTCGGAATCGTAGTAGTCGGCTACGGCGAGAATCAGGGAGTAGCGCATAAATCCAAAGCGGCATCAGATATTTCGTCTTACGAAGGAGATTCTCCGGAATGGTTCAAAGCAGGCGTTTCAGCAGTGCTTTTGGCACCAACAGCGATGAACAAGCAGGCCTTTACCATCAAGGGAGATGGCAATAAGGTAAGCATGACCTGCAATAACGGCTCCTATTCCGGCGTCGATTTGGGAATCGGCAAATATCATTTTGAACTTGGTGCCGGCAAGGATAATTTTGAGTGGATGTGATCCTACTCAGCTTCATGATTGCATTGAATGACGCCCATCGAAGAAGTTTCCCCGATGGGCGCCATTCATCACGGGTAAATACAACCATCCAGCCTTCTGCCGCTTCAAAGCTCCCGGCACCTGACGCAGAAACTCCTCTGTGCTCTTATCATCTATAATCCAATCCGTAATCTGCGCCTCTTCCAGCACCAGCGGCATCCGGTCATGCACCACAGACATGGATTTATTTGCGCTTGTCGTCAATATCACAAACCGTTCTTCATTTTCCATCAGGTCAAAGAATCCGGCCAGGTACAGGACATCTCCATCCATATGGCTGAAGGATCGTATTAAATCAACACTCGGAGGGCTTAGCCCTCTAGATTATAGAAGGAGCATAGATGTCGCGGTCTAAAAAAATGTCCGCACGCCCTTCACAAAAGTTTCTGTACAGCGCTAACCTCTGCGTGGTATAATAACACACAGGAAAATCAATAAGTGTCTGAAAGGAGGATCACAACCATAATGAATGAACGGATCAAAAAACTGAAAAAAGAGTTGCTGGAGGTGACTCCCGGACTGAGTGCGGAGAGAGTTCTCTTAGCTACGGAAGCCTATAAAAAATACGCAGGGGAACCCATTTACCTTCACCGTGCACATGTGCTGGAATATGTGTTAGACAACAAAGCGGTTGTGATCAGAGATGGCGATCTTCTTGCCGGCTCGCTGTCAGAAAAGCTCCGCTCAGCGGCTATTTTTCCGGAGTATAACTCTACGAAGATGTGGATGCGGGATGAACTTCCGCGCATGAGTAAGCGGAAAAGCGATCCGATGGATATCAGTCCGGAAGATGTAGAAAAGGTTCTGGAATGTTTTGATTACTGGGACGGGAAATCAACCGAAGATCTTGCGATGGATGCTTTCCCGGAATATTATAAAGAATGCGAAGCTGCGGGAGTCTTTAAATCCGGCGGAAAAGGGGTCTGTTCCTCTGCGGTAACTCCGAATTATCTGAAACTTTTCCATGAAGGATTTTCAGGAATGATCAGCCGTTGTCAGGCAAATATCGATCAGGCTCTGGAAGAGGGACTGACATTGGACAAACAGAAAAAAGTGCAGTTCTGGAAAGCAGTAATTATCGTTTTAAAGGCTGTGATCCGCTATTCGCATCACTGTGCCGATGAAGCAGAGAGACAGGCAAATACATGTGAAGACATCAACCGGAAAGAAGAGCTTCTTGAACTGGCCCGTATCTGCCGCAAAGTGCCGGAATTTTCACCGGATACGTTCTATGAAGCAATTCAGTTTCAGTGGATGACGCAGGTAATCTGCAACGTAGAGGCCTCTTCTTATTCGACATCTCTGGGCCGTATGGACCAGAATTTCATAGAATATTACAGAAACGACCTGAAAGCCGGCCGCATTGACAGAGACCGGGCCATCGAGCTGATCAGCTGTCTGTTTATCAAATCAACGACCGTATTTTACATGAATGATGAATATTACAGTCAGGCAGATGCCGGTTATCCGACCTGGCAGATCCTGTCCATCGGAGGCGTTGACCCGGAAGGGAATGACGCATGCAATGAACTGACGGATATTATTTTAGACGTTGCGAATGACCTTCGAATTGCTCAGCCTGTAGCGCTCAGGGTTTCTCCGAAGACACCGGAATCCATCTGGCATAAAGCCATCTGGATGAACCAGCAGGGAATCGGAAATCCGGCCTTTTATAATGATGTTACAGCCCAGAAGATTGTCATCGAGCAGGGCGCGACGCTAGAGGAAGCCAGAGACTGGGTGATCACCGGATGTGTAGAGCCGAAGCCGGGAACCGGCATTGCAGACGGCAGTGCAACCGGCGGAAATATTAATTTTCCCAAGATACTGGAAGTCACACTGCACAACGGAAAAGATCCGCTGACCGGGAAACAGCTGGGACTTAAGACAGGTGAGCCGTCTGAGTGGAAATGCATTGAAGATGTGATGGAATCTTTTGAAAAGCAATGTGACTATTTCTGGGATCTGCATATGAGAGCCTACCGCATTACGAATTCCATTCAGGCAACGTATCTTCCGACGATTTATCAGTCCAGCCTGATCGGAGGATGTATTGAAAACGGGGAATCCCTGCAGGAAGGCGGTTGTTATAAGCCGTTTACCAATGTGTTCATCACAGCACCGTCAACAATAGCAGACAGTATGATGGCAATCAAATACGCAGTGTTCGTAGATAAAAAAATGACGATGTCTGAATTGATTGCATTGTGCGACAGTAATTTTGAAGGAATCGAAGGCGAAACGATGCGGCAGTATCTCATCAATCGTCCGCCGAAATTCGGCAATGACAATTCGGAGGCAGATGAGTACATCAATCATTTCCTGGAAGGATTCTGGGAGAGAGGAAGTCTCAAACCGGACGGAAGACATAATAACGGAAGATTTGCATTGGGCAATCAGTCGCAGACGCACAATGTTCCTCTTGGAAGATGCGTAGATGCAACGCCGGACGGCAGAAAGGCGTTTACGCCATTGAGTGACAATGCTTCCCCGACGATGGGACGCGATGTCAATGGTCCGACAGCGGCCGCAAATTCTGTCGCCCATCTGCCAAATCAGCATTTTCATGGCGGATGCCTGTACAATACCCGCTTTGATCCGCACGGAGTTGCCGGCGAAAATGGGATCAGGATCATGGAAGGCGTGGTAAAGGGATTCTGCAAACAGGGCGGATATCATCTGCAGATTAACGTTGTAGATGATGCAACACTAAGAAAAGCACAGGAAACACCGGAAGATTACAGAGACCTGGTGGTACGTGTCGCAGGTTATCTGGCATATTTCACGGAATTGGACCGTGAAGTACAGGATGTGATCATCTCACGGACAGCACATCTGGCATAAACAGGCAGGAAAAATGTATGGCTATTCAAACACTTGTAGGCGGTATTCAGAAATTCAGCACGGCGGACGGACCCGGAATTCGAACCTCTGTATTTTTAAAGGGTTGTCCGCTGAAATGCCGTTGGTGCCACAATCCGGAATTGATTGGATATCACAATCAGTTAATGTACAGTTCGCAAAAATGTATCGGTGATGGGAATTGTGTGAAAACATGCCCGGCTCATGCGCTCTCTTTTACGGAAGACGGCTTAAAGATCGCGCAGAACCTCTGTATCCGCTGCTTTCAATGCACGGACGTCTGTTATGCGGAAGCCCTTCACACGGCAGCAAAGGAAATGTCTGCGGAGGAAGTTTTTGAGGAAGTATTAAAGGAAAAGAGTTATTATGACGAGACCGGCGGAGGGCTTACCATCAGCGGCGGTGAATGTACCACACATCCGGAATTTACAAAAGAGCTGATTCGAATGGCCAGAGAACATCAGATAAATGTTGCCCTGGATACCTGTGGTTATTGTGAGAAAGCATTATTTCTTGAACTGGACGGAAGTGCGGACTATATCCTGTTTGATATGAAGAGTATCGACGATTCGGTTCACAAAAAATATACGGGCGTCTCGAATCAACGCATCCTCGAAAATCTGGATGCACTGGCAGAGAATCCGGAACTCTGGAAAAAAGTGTGGATCCGGATGCCGCTGATACATGGAATCAATGATACCCCGGAAATCATAGAAAAAACAAAAAATTATCTCGCAGAAAGAAAATTCACCTTTGCAACCCTGCTGCCATATCATGAGCTGGGTGTGGCAAAGTATAAAAGTCTGGGTACAGAGCAGGAAACGTTTGAACCGCCTTCCGATGAACAATTACATGAAATTGCAGCGATGTTTACTAAATCAGGGATCCGGACGGCAGTTCTGGGCGAAGATATACACTAAAATATAAAGATGTGGAAGAAAAGAGGAATTACGTTATGGATCATAACACAAAAGTCCGGCTCAATAAAAAGATATTTGTTCCGGTTGCGGTTGTTCTCGGTATTTTGTTTGCGTTTGGTATTTTTTTCAGAGATGCATTCTGTACGTTTTGTACGACGCTTCTGGATGCCGTTCTCTTAAATTTTAACTGGCTGATTCTGCTCGTTGCGGTTATAACCGGGGTTCTGCTGATCTATATGATCATACATCCGGATTTTGGAAAAAAGATTATCGGCGGGCCGGATGCCAAACCGGAATATGGGATTTTTACATGGATTGCCATGGCCATCTGTTCCAGCATTGGTATTGCCATGATGTTTTATGCAGTTTCTGAACCGCTGGGATATTTCTTTAATCCTCCGGCCTATCTGGAACTGGAGGCCGGAACAAATCACGCCGCGCTCGCTGCCGTGGCGCAGTCCACCTTACACTGGTCCGTACTTTATTATGCGCTGCAGATTTTCTGGGGGATTATTGTCGTATACCTGTCCATGAATAAAGGACTTCCATTCCGCCCGAGCACCGCATTGTATCCGCTTCTGAAAAACAAGATCTTTGGATGGCAGGGAACATTAATTGATATTATTTCCAGCATTACTCTGATCTGCGGAACCGTTACCTGCTTTGGACTCGGAACCATGCAGTTCTCAACCGGACTTTCCTATGTGACGGGGATTGAAATTACCAACAAGCTATATGTGATTATTGTTGTCCTGGTTACACTGGTCTTTACCTTTTCTTCTGCGAGGGGCGTAAAGAAGGGAATGGCAGTGATCAGTAATGTGAATACCTACATATATATTGCTCTGATCCTGTTTCTCTTATTTGCAGGCCCAACGAAAAATCTTCTGGAACTGATTGTCGGAAGTATCGGTGAGACAATCCGCATCTTCCCAAGCGCCATGTTTAATGGAGATTTCCTGGGGACAAACGATAATTTTTCCAATTATAATACCGCTTACTATTATATCTGGACACTGGCATTCTCGCCGATTGCCGGCATGTTCTATGCAAAAATTGCAAAGGGACGTACCATTCGTCAATTCATCGTTATCAACTGGATGGTGCCGTCTGCCTTTATTTTAACCTGGTTCTCCCTGTGGGGAGGCAATGCCATCTGGCTGGATCTGGAAAACGGCGGACAGATACAGGCAGCAATCGCAGAATGGGGAGTTCCGGTTGCCAACTTTGCACTTCTGAATGAAATGCCATTGGGTGGCTTTAGGGTAATTCTCCCCGTGGTGGCGGTATTGATCGGATTTATTACAATGACGGATGCCCTTACCGGCATTGTATCTTCCCTTACGACAAAAAACAGCCGGGCAAAGGAAGCACCGATTCCGTTAAAATTATTCTGGGGATGTCTGACCGGCGGTCTGACCCTGGTATGCCTGTTTGTATTACAGCAGGTTGGAACAAGTGCTCTTCAGAGTCTTGCTGTAGGAGCAGGATTCCTGATCTTGCTGATTACAATCGCCGCCTGTTATGGATCTGTGAAGATTGTAAATGGAAGTGTTGATCATTATCTGGATGATACAGAAGAAGGAAAAGCAGCCATTGAAATCAGCAAAAAGGAAGAAACGGAAGCATAGAAAACAGAATATATACAATGCTCTAAAACAGGTAAGACAAGGTCGGATATAGAAAGAAGGATGAATTATGCTGCAGATCCGTCATGTATGCAAGACCTATCAGACCGGGACGCTGGTTCAGAAAGCTTTGGACGATGTAAGCCTGAATTTCAGGGATAATGAGTTTGTGGCGATCCTTGGACCCAGCGGTTCCGGGAAAACAACCCTGCTGAATGTCATCGGCGGTCTGGATCACTATGACAGCGGAGATCTGATTATAAACGACATTTCCACGGATGAATACCGGGACCGGGACTGGGATTCCTACCGGAACCACACCATTGGATTTGTATTCCAGAGCTATAACCTGATCCCCCACCAGACGATCCTGTCAAACGTGGAACTGGCGCTGACCATCTCCGGCATCAGCCGGGCACAGCGCAAAAAGCGTGCGCTGGATGCCCTGGCGCAGGTTGGCCTGGCGGACCAGGCAGAAAAACGACCGGCACAGCTTTCCGGCGGACAGATGCAGCGGGTAGCGATCGCCCGCGCCCTGGTCAACAACCCGGATATCCTGCTTGCGGATGAGCCGACAGGAGCTTTAGACAGTGACACCAGCCTGCAGGTTATGGATCTGCTGAAAGAGGTGGCAAAGAGCCGCCTTGTCGTGATGGTGACACACAATCCGGAGCTTGCTGAGACTTATGCCACCCGGATTGTCCGTTTGAAAGACGGAAGAATCTGTGCAGATTCCGACCCGTATGAACCAAAGGCGGAAAATATCGGCCAACCGGCGATCCGTGCCGGTATGGGGCGGACCTCTATGTCACCGGGTATGGCAATTACTCTGAGTTTCAATAATTTACGGACAAAAAAAGCCCGGACGCTGCTGACAGCTTTCGCGGGTTCGATCGGCATCATCGGCATCGCCCTGATCCTGGCGATTTCCTCCGGGGTAAACGCCTATGTAAAAGTGCTGGAAGCACAGATGGCTACGGAATATCCTCTGGAGATTGAGCACGCCTACTATGATGTCAACGCTTATGTCTCCGCCAGAAGCGGAACTTCGTCCCTGCTCGGCTCGGACAGTGATGCGGCTGACGCGGAATCCGGCGGTAGCGGCACATCAGCAGCCCGGTTTTCCGGCTCTGATACCGTCGATATCACAGCGTTGATCTACAATATATTTGCGGGGCAGGCGTCAAATGACCTGGCCTCACTGAAGGAATACCTGGAAGACGGCGGCAGCAGCATCGAAGACCTGGTAATGGATATCGAGTACGACTACGGAATCACACCTCAGATTTATCAGGATAATGAGGAGGATGTGGTGCAGGTTCACCCTGACCACTTCTTTGACGCGCTGGGGTTTGGCTCCACGACAAGCGCTAATTCTATCATGTCATCCATTGTGGATACGGATGTTTTTTCCCAGCTGCCGGATTCCGATGAACTCTACAAAGACAGCTATACTGTTCTGAGTGGGCGATGGCCCGAGAGCTGGAATGAATGCGTTATGGTGATGGATTCCGAGGGCGGAACCACAGATCTGGCTCTGTATATTATGGGATTTGAGGATACGGCCGATCTGGAGGGAATGATCTCCCAGTTTATCAGCGGGGATTTGGTGGAGCAGCCGGAATTCACGGAAACCTATTCCTATGACGACTTCCTCGGTGTGACATTTAAGGTTGTAAACAATACTGATTTCTATGCATATGACAGCCAGTATCAGATCTGGGCCGACAAATCAGAGGATGAAGCATATGTCCAGAGTCTGATTAACAACGGAGAAGAACTGACTGTCGTCGGCATTGTAATGTTAAATGAAGATGCCGGCAGCGAGATTTTAAGCCACGGTATCAACTATATGCCGTCCCTGATCGAGCATCTGGCAAAAGAGGCAGCGGAAAGTGAGATTGTACAGCAGCAGCTGGCAAATCCGGACATCAATGTTTTCACCGGCAAACCTTTTGGCGAGGAGGAGGAAGATACTTTTGATCTGAGCTCCCTGTTTGATGTGGATGAGGAGCTTTTCCAGGATGCAATCACTGTAAATGAGGATGCGCTGGAAGAATCGTTTGGTTCCATTTCCTCCAACCTGACAGATTCTCTGTCCTCGGGCAGCTCATCCCTTGATCTGTCAGAGCTGGTGGATTTAAGCTCCATCGATCTGGAACTTCCGGACGCGGACGATATCAGTCTGTCGGAACTGGTCAGCAGCCTTGACATCACAGTTTCCGGTGATGATATCAGCCAGATTACCTCCGAACTGCTGAGTGGTTACCAATCTTATGTATCCGGAAACAGCCAGGCGGATGTGACACAGCTGGGGGATGCGTTTCTGACATATCTGCAGACGGATGCCGCACAGGAGATCCTGATGAAGCATCTGCTGGAAATCATAGAGAGCAGCGGCGGCCTGCAGGTCTCCACAGACAACCTGCAGACATTGATCACAGATGTGCTGACGGATTTCCAGTCGTATGCAGCAGAAAAGGAATATACAGAGATTTCACAGATGGAAAGCTATCTGAATGAATACCTCGGGACTTCCCGCGCACAGGAAATTCTGAATACCTGGGCAGCGTCCAACCTGCAGTTTGATCTGTCCGGCATAAGTATTTCGCAGGATCAGCTCAGCAGCCTGACCTCGGACCTTGTAAGCGGTTATCAGACATATGCCGCATCTAACAGCGCTGCACCGGATCCCGACCAGATCAGCGATTATTTTGTGGAGTACCTGGAAACGGAGGAAGCACAGCAGATTCTGACAAAAGGATTGGAAAACATGCTTGATACTGAGAGTCTGGAAAACCAGATCTCGGCTGCACTTCAAAATTACATGGAAGAGGCAGCCGCATCGGCGATGACAAGTGTTTCCGAACAGATGGAGGAACAACTGTCCCAGGCAGTGGAGCAGATGTCCGCACAGATCAGCTCGGAGATTCAAAGCCAGCTTTCTGCAAATATGAGCCGGCTTGGGACTGTGCTGGCGGAAGCGATCAACGTCGACGCTGAGGCACTGGCGGAAGCGTTTACGGTTGATATGGATATCTCCGACCTGTCCGATATTCTGACCTCCGTCCTGTCCTCCGGCTCGACCTCCTATGAAGATATTCTGGAGACGCTCGGATACACAGATTTTTCCTCACCGGACAGCATCAATATCTACCCGAAAGATTTTGAGAGCAAGGACGCGGTGATTGAAATACTGAACAATTATAACGACCGGATGACTGCGGATGGACAGGATGACAAGGTGATTACCTTCTCGGATTCCGTGGGCAGCCTGATGTCCATGGTCACGCAGATTGTAAATATCTTAAGCTATGTACTGATTGCCTTTGTGGCCATCTCCCTGGTGGTCTCCTCCATTATGATCGGCGTCATTACCTATATCAGTGTGTTGGAAAGGAAACAGGAAATCGGAATACTGCGCGCCATCGGCGCTTCCCGCCGCAACATCTCCGAAGTATTTAACGCGGAAACCGGAATCATCGGGCTGGCCGCGGGCCTGCTCGGGGTTGTTCTGACCATGATTCTGATCCGGCCGATCAACATGATAATCCACAATTACTCCGGCATAACGGAGCTGAGCGCACACCTGCCGCTGCGATACGCGATTCTGTTGATCGCCTTAAGCATCGCACTGACGCTGCTCGCCGGTATGCTGCCTTCAAGAAAAGCGTCAAAGAGCAACCCTGTAGAAGCGCTGCGGACGGAGTAAGGAAAAGGACTACCCGGCCTCATTCCCAAAAAAACAGCGGCCAGACAGGAGAAACGTATCTTTCTTCTGTCTGGCCGCAATTATTATTCTTCATTCCACACGTCCGACAAAAGCACCCGCATATGCATATCCCTGTATACGGCCATCTTTTTCAATCACAAGATACGGATACAGGTGTTTACACGTTTTACAATTTAATGAATCACCATTTTTCAAAATGCACTTGGCTTTCTTCATAATCCGGATGCTCGTCATTCTTATCTTCTGCGGGATATCCGAACGCAATGACAGAGTGCGGAACGACCGAATCCGGCAATGAAAAAAGCATTCTCTAATTCTCCACTCGCTCCATCTGCGGCCAGGTTCCGAGCCATACAGAGCCAATACCGAGTCCCTCAGCTGCAAGTATCATATTCTGTCCAGCAATTGCTCCATCAATCACCCAGTAATCTTTCGCGGGCGGAAACGCACGATCCAAATCACCAAGAATAAGAATCCCAACATCACAGTGGCGGAGAGGCTCCGCCGGTTTGCCATTAGCATCCGCCATTTTGTCCAGCATTGCTTTATCGCGAACGATAAGAAAGCTCCAGTCCCGCTTATTCGCACATGTAGGTCCCGCCATCGCTGCACGAAGTATCGTGTGTAGTTCCTCATCTGTTATATGCCTGTCCGTAAATCTACGAATACTTCTCCTGTTCAATATTCCTTCTACTAATTCCACTGCCAAACCCCCTCTTTATTTTTTTCTTCAGATTTACATTGCCGTTTGTCGTATGATTTTCATTTTTTTCTACACGGAAGACTGGCTTTTCCGATGGTAAAGGCCAATTTTAACCACTTCATTAACAGGAAAAAATGGAGCAGTATAATAAGAATCCCAGGAATCTGCAATAAGACAGATTCTCCACATTGCAAGATAAATAACAAATTATCCAGACAGTCACTATATGAAAGGAAAATGGCCTTCCTGACATGGTTTCATTTCTTCAACATTGATCTTATTCCACACCCTTCAGCATTTCCAAAATCAGGGCTTCCGATCCCATGATCCCATAGCTTGCGCTGTTGATTGTCAGATCATAATTCTTCGCTTTGCCCCATTCGCGCCCGGTAAAATAATAATAATCCCGGCGGTGACGGCGGTCAGACTGGATCAGCATCTTCCGGATCTGCTTTTCACTGCGTTCCGGATACATCGACCTCAGCCGCTCCACGCGCTTCTCAAACGGCGCTGTGATAAAAATGCTGATGTGGGGAATGTGCTCATTTGTCAGAACCACATCCGCGTAGCGCCCCATAATCACGAAATTCTCCCGTTTCGCCAGATCAAGGATCATACGGCTCTGCGTGAAATACAGCGCATCCCGCCGCGGCAAGCCGTGGTATTTGCTCAGGTCCTCTTTTATCTGTTGAAAAAATGGAAGGTTATCGTTCTCAAAAGGCATACCGGAGTACGCCGGATTTCCCTCCTCTTCTTTCTCGTAATAATCCTCATGGTCCCAGATGCTCTTGTTGCCCGCCGACATTCGTTTCAGAATCTCCATAAAAATCTTCCGGTCATAATACTTCAGATTCTGGTCGTTGGCCAGGGCAAACCCGATCTCATGCGCCCCGCTCCCATAAGTTCTCCCGATACAGATAATCTTTTTATCCTGGTCAGAAAAACGGTTAGTCAGGGAAATGGTGTTGAGTTTTGCCCTCTCCTCGTCAATAATGTCGACCCGTGTATAATGGTCGGCCTGCCATTTTGTCAGCTCTGTGATAGCATCAAACTCCTGCTCCAGGTTCTCCAGACGGGTTTTCTCCGCGATCGTCTTCGCCATGTTCCCGATCAGAGCCAGCTCATCCTGCAGGATATCAGCTCCGTTTTTTGACTCGAGCAGGCTGATAATATACTGCAGATCACGCTCCCGTTCTCCATTGTAGACCCGTCCCAGGGAAGAACCGCTGATCTGATATACCTTCTCATCCAGATTATAAATACGTTCTGCAAGTTCCCGCAGATCAATACTCTCTTTTTCCATAACCGGCACCTCCTACAGAAAGAATAACAGTGTGTCTATCAGAAACACGGGGAGCAGAAACCGCACCGACCATCCGAGATAACCGAAAAAGGATGGCATGCGGATGCCGTTCTCCTCCGAAATGGATTTTACCATAAAGTTCGGAGCATTTCCAATGTACGTGTTGGCTCCCATAAAGACCGCTCCTGTTGAGATTGCAGTCAGCATCTGTGTCGGTATCATCCCGACACTTGTCGCCAGCCCGGAAGTAAAGTTCATCGCTCCGGCCGCCGTCAGGAACACCAGGTACGTCGGCGTATTATCCAGAAAGCTTGACAGCGCTCCTGTCAGCCAGAACATCTGAAACGGGTGATTCAACCCCAGGCTTCCTCCCACATTCTCCAGGATCATCAACGCCGGCTGCATTGTGATAAAAATACCGACAAAGAGGACAGCGACCTCCCGGATCGCTCCCCAGGTAAAATGGTTCGCCCTCCGGATCTCCTTTTTCGTCGTCCGGAATGATAAAAACGCAGCCAGAAGAATGATGACAATTTCTATCAGAGAGGGAAACGTAAATGTAATATCCTGGCAAATATGAATCCCGATCACTTACCCGGAAGAATCCTGAAACGCCGGCATATTCGGCAATACGCCGCTTAAAACCACAGCAACAATAATCATGCCGAGAAAAACCAGATTGTGGGCACCCCGCAGCGTAATCCGCGTGCCCTTCCCGCTAATGTCCGGCCGCATCCCAGCCACAATATCCTTCCGGTACTCCCTGCTGTCTACAAAATAAAAGATTGTCAGCAGGATCACCATATTGACCAACAGAATCGGAAACAGATGGAAACTCCAGGTAAAAGGTACGCCGCGGGAAAATCCCATCAATAGCGGAGGATCTCCGATTGGCGTCAGGCAGCCCCCGATATTCGACACCAGAAAAATGAAGAACACCATAATATGTGCCCGGTTTCTGCGCCACGAATTCATTTTTATGATGGGGCGAACCAGCAGCATACTGGCTCCCGTCGTGCCGATAAAGCTGGAAAGCAGCGTGCCTATGCCAAGCATCGCCACATTGACCCGCGGAGAACCGGCCAGATCCCCGTCCAGATTCAGATTGCCCGCGACACAGTACAATCCGAACAACAAAACGATAAATGTAAGATAATCATTCAGCAGACACTCCAACACAGTCTCTGCCGCAGCGCCAACGCCGTAAAGCGCGGCAAAAGGGATAATAAAAAGTACAGACAAGAGGACAATCACCAGTGCCTGATGCTTTTCCCACCACTCACCTGCCACCAGCGGCATCACTGCAATACAGAGCAGGACTGCCACAAACGGAAGACAGAGCCAGAGCGGTACGGATGACAAATCAATACTGTTCATTCCTAATGACCTCCTATGCAATTTTTAAACCCCTGATACACTATCTCTTAAAATAGACCTAAGTTTTTAAGAATTCTTGACAATTCTGTTATACTATCGTTAAAACTTTATTCACCTGCCCCCTGCGCTTTATGATAAGCCAGCCCCTTATTGACCAGCTTACATACGGTATCATAAATCACTGCAAACACCGGAACGCCAATAATCATTCCGACAAAACCAAATTTCCCTCCGAAAAATATAATAGCAAAAAGCACCCAGAAGCTTGACAACCCTGTTACATTCCCGAGAATCTTCGGTCCAAGAATATTTCCATCGAACTGTTCTTATAGATTTCTAAAACTTATACCCATGGCTTATGAATTCCGATCATTCGTTTATTATATTATTTATCTGAAAATGCATATATTGTATCCAAAACTGCTGCAACAATCAGCAAAGCTGCTACAAAATACAAAAGCATTCCGGCAGATGTGATGGGATTCACAAGAACAACAACAGCTAAAATAACGGACGTTGCTGCACTAATCAAATAGCGGGCAGTCTTCCCAACTACATTGAACAATAAGACAAGATCCGATGCAATTCTTCTGTTGTTATATTAGGATTATCTCTCATCTCCTCTAGAATACTTTGTCTTCTGACATTCAGCAAGGTTTTATTCTCACCTTTATTCTTACCTTTTTTTCGACTTCATCCACTCGATCAAACGGAATAGTAACAACAATCGAGTTCTCACGAAATGTAAAAGCATCCCTCCCATAAGTCTCCGTGATCTTAGGAACACCTCTCCCAGATTTCTCACTGATATGCAACTGAAGAAATATTTCCGAACTCACGGACAGAAAATAATTTTGATCCTTTCGTTTTCCCACTAAAAATAGAGACTCGCAGCGGGATATGAGAATCATCAGATAAAAGCTGTGCCAAAAGGTTATATTCCCCTTCCGCATTCCGCAAACCCAAATTTTTAATAAATGTTTCCTCTTTTAAGACAATACCTTTTGAACCATAATATCCGAACAATTTACTGAAAGTAAGATCCTGATACTTTGCAGGCACGGTTTCAATCGTCTCGCTTCTCCCATACAATACTGTACCAACTGTCAAAGACTGGAATATATTAGGGGTGTTTCGGCATAAAAATGAAATTGGCATGCTACTTTTTCAGAAGGGATTTTCAACCGTTAAGTGTTTCAATTGTCACCGGGCGCACGTTCAGATCCCCGAAAAGCCCCCACTCACATCATTGCCTGCAGGATATGTTCGACCGTATTTAGCGTTCCATGTATGAGCCAACTCGGATATATGGAACCGTCTGATTTCTTTTCGTTGAGATATCCCAGAAGCAGTGCAACAATAAAGGGATAAATCACGATCACGGCTCCGGCAACAAAACTAGTTTGTCCCCACACCTCCAGAAGATGGATCACGGCGAATACCGCTGCGTGAATGATGTTGGCAGTCCGGAATCCGAATGGTTTCGCCATTCTTTTCAGCAAAAATCCCCGGAATAGAATTTCTTCTGACAATGCAGTTTGAATAAATGAAAACATCACGATGCTCGGAACCGCCGCCAGGCCAAGTCCTTTATACGCGGAGTCTCCAATGGCAAGATCGCCCCGGATCAGAATCGCAAATTCTCCCACCACAAAGCTGCCGGCAAGGATGCCAAGAAACCAGATCAGATATTGGCGTCTGTTTTCTGTTTTGAATTTATGAAATCCAAGCCAATGGAAAAAGTTTTCTTTTTTTCTCGCGGTAACAACCCACCAGATTAGCGGGATGATACTGAACAGTATCACTTGTACCACAGCGTCCGTCAATGCACTTATAAACATATTCTGTTTCTCGCTGAATTGAAAAAGTAAATTCCAGTGCAAGAGTAAATTCCACTTGATCTTTA
>JAJQAD010000048.1 GCA_021204005.1 Clostridiales bacterium | reverse complement strand
ATACCTACGATTTTGTAGCGTAAATCGGAACCGCTCTTGCGTCAGAAGCCTGATCCGGATTCTCCTGACCCACATGCAACTGAAGGGTTTCAAATTTCAATTTTCTGTCTTTTCTTGCTATTTTCTCGGCCATATCCTAGTTCTCCTATTATTTCTATTTTTCTACTATGTTTTACGGTTGCAGATGTCTCACGGAAATTTCACGCAGACAGCTATATACCTGTCTGTTGAGTCCACGACGTATTTCTGCCTTTTCGCGCCTCAGGCATTCCATTATTCAATGTGATGTCAGGGTCAATATCTTTTATAAATCATGATACCCATGGCGAAGCAGATGCCGTCACTCCTGCCGCTTCGCCATATTATATTACCTGTCAGCGCGCCTTACCCACCTCTGGCGCCTGACATTACGCTTCAACAAAGAGCGGTGTGGAATAATATCTGTCCCCATTATCCGGAAGAACTACCACGATCGTCTTACCCTCATTCTCCTCGCGCTTTGCCAGGTCAATACCGGCCTTCAGAGCTGCTCCGGAGGAAATCCCGGTCAGAATACCCTCTTTCTTCGCCAGATACTTCGCCAGTTCGAAAGCATCGTCATTGTCTATGGTGATCACTTCATCATAAATATCAGTATTTAAGACATCCGGAACAAATCCGGCCCCGATTCCCTGAATCTTATGCGCACCTGCTTTTCCCTCGGAGAGAACCGGGGAGGAAGAAGGTTCCACCGCTACCACTTTTACCGCGGGCTTCTGTTCTTTCAGATACTCACCTGCGCCGGTAAGCGTCCCGCCTGTGCCGATGCCTGCGACCAGGACATCCACCTCTCCGTCCGTATCTTCCCAGATCTCCGGTCCGGTCGTCGCCTTGTGAATCGCAGGATTCGCCGGATTGACAAACTGTCCGGGGATAAAGCTGTTCTCATATTCCGCAGCCAGCTCATCCGCTTTCTCGATGGCGCCTTTCATGCCCCGTGCACCCTCCGTCAGGACTATCTCTGCTCCGTACGCTTTCAGGATATTTCTGCGCTCCACGCTCATGGTCTCCGGCATGGTAAGGATGATCCGGTAGCCTTTCGCCGCCGCGATGGCTGCCAGGCCGATTCCGGTATTTCCGGAAGTCGGCTCAATGATCACTGCGCCCTCCTTTAACGTACCCTTCTGCTCAGCATCCTCGATCATTGCTTTCGCGATACGGTCTTTTACGGAACCTGCGGGATTGAAATACTCCAACTTAACCAGGACTTTCGCTTTCAGCCCAAGCTCTTTCTCAATATTTCCAATCTCAACCAGCGGTGTGTTTCCGATCAATTCCAACGTTCCCTGATAAATTTTACTCATTTTTCTACCTCCAATTAATCATATATTATTTATATGTTTTTCTGCATTATATTCCTACTATTCCTACTTGTCAAGTAGGTATTTTGTTTTTTCTGCATTATTTTTGTTACTTATCCGTTCCCAGTATTTTTTTCGTCAGATGAGAATCAAAAAAATGGATGACCGGTCCGAATCCGAACATGGTAGCCACCGTCCCAATACCTATAATCCCTCCAAACAAAAAGCAGATCAGGGCACAGGTGCAGTCCGTCAGCATGCGGCACCAGAAATAAGGTACTTTCGGAAGCCTGCGGTCCAGTATTAGCGCCAGCGAATCATAAGGCGCCACGCCGACATCCGACTGCTGATACATGGACAGTCCCAGGCTGACCACAACCACACCGATCCCAACGGTCAGCAGACGCACCGCAAAAGTCTCCGGCCATCCGCACAGAACCCCAAATAGGTTATAAAAAAACATGCCGATATATCCAAGAAAGACCGCATTCACAATCGTGCCAATGCCAATGAATTTTCGTCCCGCCGCAAGCTGTACCACAAACAGAGCTATGTTCATCAGCACCTGAAACGTCGGATAATAAACTCCGGTCACGGCGGAGATTGCCATATTCATTCCGTCATACGGCGCATTTCCCATCGAAGACATTTTAAACAGGCCAAGCCCCATTCCCACGAAGACATTGCCGATCACCATCACACAGAAGCGTTTCCATCCTGTTTTTCTCAAATAAGCCGCCAGCATATTCATCCTCCCACAACTCAATCTGCCCTACAGTATAATCAACTCTTTTCTGTTTCGCAAGAAAAAAACTTGCAAATTTATCTTCCCTGTGATATCATCCCACTATCCGAATATCTTTTACCGATCTTAAAGATCATCTATGACATATGAGACATTTAAAAAAGCGGTATTAAACCGCTTATCTGAGGACATACCAGACCCGAAACAGATTTCCATCCAGACCGTTTGCAAAAACAACGGAACCTACCTGGACGGTCTTGTCATTCTGGAAAACGATGTCAACATCGCACCGACGCTTTATCTCAACTATTATTATGAATACTATCGAAATGAAAACAGCTTCCCGGCTGCCTATGAGCGTCTCATGGAGCATTATCGCGAGAACAGGACAGACGAACACATCGACGTCCGCTTTTTCACGGACTTTGAACGGACCAGACCGCGGATTGTCCTGAAACTGATTCATTATGAGAAGAACAGGAAGCTGTTAAAAGAAGTGCCGCACATCCCGTTTCTGGATCTGGCCATCGTATTTTACTGCTTTTTCCCGATTGATCCGAAGACCGGAAACGCTACGATCCTGATCCGCAACTCGCATCTGGAACTCTGGAATCAGACAGCGCAGACACTTTATCCGCTGGCAATGGAGAACTCCAGACGGCTTCTGGCACCGCAGCTGCACAATATGAACAGTCTGCTCAAGGATATCCTGCCGGATTCAGGCTATCCGACGGTGGTCGTTCCCGACGATCCGCTCTATCCGATGTATGTGCTTACCAACAAGCAGAATATGTTCGGCGCCGCCTGCCTTCTGTATGACAATCTGATCCACTCTTACGCTGAGCAGTTCCAGACTGATTTCTACCTGCTTCCCAGCAGTATCCACGAGATCATCCTGGTTCCCGCCACAAAAAATGACCGGATCCAGGATTTCTCTGAAATGGTACAGGAAGTCAACGAAACGCAGGTGTCCGCAGAGGAGTTTCTCTCGGACCACGCTTATTACTATTCCCGTGAGGAAGATAAAATCTGTTATTAAAACAATTATGCTTTTTTATCTGCAACAGAAGTCTTTGCATCTGATTCTGACAGGGCGTTTGCAGTTTTCGATGCCGGCTTTTGCTTTGCTTTCGCTGCCGACTGTTTTTTCGCGGCGTTCCGCTTTGTCTCTGCAGCTGCTTTTTTTCCGCGGCTTTTTGCTTTGCCTCCACGTCTTTCTGCTTTGCCTTCGCGGCTGCTTTTTCCTCCGCGGCTTTCCGCTCCGCCTCTGCCGCCTCCAGCCTGTCTCTAATACACATCAGACGCAGCCGACGAATAGAGAGG
>JAJQAD010000030.1 GCA_021204005.1 Clostridiales bacterium | reverse complement strand
ATCAAGTGGAATTTACTCTTGCACTGGAATTTACTTTTTCAATTCAGCTTGATTTGTGAATTTATCAATGGTATGATAAAAAAGCATGTACTACAGACTAAATACAAAGGAGTTTTTTGCCATGGATTTGAATGAAAAAGCGTTACTTCTACATAAAGAGTGGGGAGGAAAATTAAACACGGTTCCCAAAGCCCCGGTCAACACCCGCGAAGATCTTTCCATTGCATACACCCCCGGCGTTGCGGAGCCCTGCCGCGTGATCGCCAGAGACCCCGAGGCCGCTTACACCTATACAATGAAAGCAAACACGGTAGCGGTCGTCTCAGACGGTAGTGCCGTCCTTGGTCTTGGCAACATCGGTGCCCTGGCCGCCATGCCGGTTATGGAGGGAAAATGCGTTCTCTTCAAAGAATTCGGCGGTGTCAACGCGGTTCCCATCGTCCTTGATACACAGGATACCGATGAAATTGTACAGACTGTAGCCGCGATCGCTCCGACCTTCGGCGGCATCAACCTGGAGGATATCTCCGCGCCGCGCTGCTTTGAGATTGAGGAGCGGTTAAAGGCAATGCTGAAAATTCCGGTCTTCCACGACGACCAGCACGGTACAGCCATCATCGTTCTGGCCGGTATCATCAACGCCTTAAAGGTGACCGGAAAGAAAAAAGAGGACTGCCGTATTGTGGTAAACGGCGCCGGTTCCGCCGGAATCGCCATCACAAAGCTTTTGTTAAAATATGGATTTAAGCACGCGATTCTCTGCGACAGCAAGGGCATCGTCAGCAAGGACAATGACAATTTAAACTGGATCAAGCGCGAGATGTGCAAGGTTACCAACCTGGAGAATAAGAAAGGCACTCTGGCCGACGCCATGGTCGGCGCGGACATTTTTATCGGCGTATCCGCTCCCGGCATCGTATCCCAGGATATGGTCAGATCCATGAATAAAGACGCAATTATCTTTGCCATGTCCAATCCGACCCCCGAGATCATGCCGGATCTGGCAAAAGCTGCCGGAGCCAGAGTGGTCGGCACCGGGCGCAGCGACTTTCCCAATCAGGTAAACAACGTCATCGCATTTCCCGGCATTTTTAAAGGGGCACTGGAAGGACGCGCCGAGCAGATCACCGAGGAGATGAAACTGGCCGCTGCGCATGCTATCGCCGGTCTGATCAGTGATGAAGAATTAAACGACGAATATATTCTTCCGGAGGCTTTTGACCCCCGCGTAGCGGATGCAGTTGCTGCTGCTGTAAAGGCAAATATAAATAAATAAAGTTTCGTTCCTTATTTTGCCGCTCAGATTATAATGTAACACCAGGCATTATCAGGTAAGCACAACAGGAAGCAAGGAGACGTTTGATGGCTGAACTGGATACCATGTACCGTATTATGATTCTGTATATGCTGGACAAGGTGGAATACCCGCTGACCAACACACAGATCACAAATTTCATACTGGAAAAGGACTATACGAATTATTTTACGGTGCAGCAGACCCTCTCCGACCTGCTCTCCTCCGATCTGATCACCGCGGAATCCACCCACAGCAATACACGGTACCGCATTACGGATGAGGGCGTGCAGACACTTCGTTTTTTTGAAGATAAAATATCCTCTGAAATCAAAGAGGATATTCTCTCCTATCTGCAGGAGCACAGCTTCGAATTAAAACAGGAGACATCCATATACGCCGATTTCTTTAAGGCAACCGGCAGCGGCTATCAGGTTCGTTGCCGGATCAAAGAGAAGGAGACATCGATCATTGATCTGACACTGGCGGTCCAGACCCGCCAACAGGCGGAGGCTGTCTGCGCAAACTGGAAACAGGAGAGTTCTGAGGTCTACGCTCTCCTGATGGACGCACTCATGAAATAATTGATCCGATAACTTTATGCTGCATGACTGAAGAGAGTTTATATCTAACCGATAAAATGTTTTGTTAAATACGGAATCCCCGGCCAGATTAATCCATCTTACCGGGGATTCTTTTCTTATCTTTCATTCCTTTTTATCTACATACTTCTCCACCGGCCGGATTCCCATCTTTTCAAAAGATTCCTTAAACGGAGCGGTTGCGATACCCTTTTCCGTGATAATACCGGTTACAAGGCTGTGATCCGTCACGTCAAACGCCGGATTAACAACGCCCACACCTTCCGGTGCCATGCGCTGCTCATACCACATCTCCGTCACTTCCTCCGCCTTACGTTGTTCGATGTGAATCTCATCGCCGGACTCCAGGGTCATATCAATCGTGGAGGACGGCGCGCACACATAAAACGGAATTCCGTAATGCTTCGCTATGATAGCCACACCGCTGGTTCCGATCTTGTTCGCGAAATCGCCGTTGGCCGCCACGCGGTCACATCCTACAAAGATAATGCCGATTTTTCCTGATTTCATCGTGTAGGACGCCATGTTATCACACTGCACATATGTATCCACACCGGCAGTCTGCATCTCGTAGGCGGAAAGTCTTGCGCCCTGCAGCAGCGGTCTCGTCTCGTCACAGTACACATGCAGATCATTCTTTGGATCCCATCCATGCTCCAGAGCAATATAAACCGGAGCAAGTGCAGTACCGTACTTTGCCGTCGCCAGTGTTCCTGCATTGCAGTGGGTCATAACGCCCACGCCCTTCCCCAGCTTTTCAAGAAGCTCATATCCGTAAGCGCCGATGTTGCGGCTGATCTGAATGTCCTCCTCGCGGATTGCGATGGACTCCTCTTTTAACCGTTCTTTCATCTCCGCCACCGTTCTGCCGTCCTTTTCACTTAAGAGAACCGCATGCATCCGGTTTAAAGCCCAGCTTAAATTCACTGCGGTCGGCCGTGACGAATTGATATATTCCATAATCTCCGTACACTTTGCAACAAACTCGTCCATATCATCCGTTTCCAGCTGAGAAGCGAGAATATAATATGCAAAACCTCCGGTCACGCCGATGGCCGGCGCCCCTCTTACCCGAAGCTTATAGATTGCCTCCCAGATATCCTCTGCCTTGTCAAGAGACAGATACTTCGTCTCATTCGGCAGGAGAGTCTGGTCGAGAATGATGATACTTTTTCCGTCCTCAGAGAGGACGACAGTATCCAGATTTAATGCATTTGACATTTTTCAAACGGCTCCTTCCTGATGTTATTCTCCGTTCGCTATCATAACATGTATGCAGATTTTCTTCAATTCTTTTTACTGTAATCGATTTGCTCTTGCGCTTCTGCTTTGAATCTGCTATATTGTAGATATAAAGAGAGCAACCGCCCACAAAGTGGTTGACCTCCGAAGTAAGTTTTTAAGCCTACCTGCACTCAGCCAAGTAACAAGGTAGGCTTATTTATTTTCGCTTGTTAGTCCTTCCTATTATGTCAAGCCCTAAATCATTGAATTTAAGGGCTTTTTTGATTAC
>JAJQAD010000213.1 GCA_021204005.1 Clostridiales bacterium | reverse complement strand
ACAAAGGATAATTATAAAATATTGCAATTTTTGGATTTGATGAAAGATGTTGATGAATATGCAGAGGTAACAGGCGCCGAGTTGTCTGACAGGCTGATCGCATACATGCAGAGAATCCAATTATGCTTCTCTCAATTGGAACCATACCTGCAATTCTATCCGGATAAGATTTATAAAAATATGTATAAGGCGGGGATATTACATGGCATACCTGCATGAGAATCAAGAACAGTTTCTTAATGCTATTAATCTGACTTTTATGCAGACAGGAATTATGACACAGGCGATTGAAAAAGATTATTATGTAACAATGATTTTGCGACAGATATCCAAAAGACTGCCATACATTGTATTTAAGGGAGGCACTTCGCTTTGTAAGTGTTATGGCGTGCTTAATCGTTTTAGTGAAGATATTGATATTACAGTTGATACTGCCTTATCCCAGGGGCAAAAGAAAAAGGTAAAAGAACATATTGTGGAGATTGCGAATGCTCTGGGAATGGATGTATTAAATTTAGAAAATACACGGAGCCGCAGGGATTATAACCGGTATGAGATAGGATATCGTTCGGTATTGCCATTAGTTAATGAAACTTTGCAGCCGGTTGTATTGCTTGAAACATCGTATACAGCAATTTCTTTTCCTACAGTTGTCCTGCCGGTTACGAATTATATAGGAACGATGATGGAAACAGAGGCAGCAGATTATATTGAAGAATTTCAGCTTGAATCTTTTGCAATGAAGGTGCAGGAGCTGAATCGCACGCTGGCTGATAAAGTGTTTGCAATATGCGATTATTATCTTCAAAATAGCATAAAAAAACACTCCCGGCATCTTTATGATATCTATAAGCTATATCCGCTGGTTCCGCAGGACGATTCATTCAGAGTATTGGTTGCGGAGGTGCGTAAAGTAAGGGCAATGTCAAATATTTGTCCGTCCGCACAGCCAGGGGTAAACGTATCTTCTCTGTTGCAAAAAATTATTCAGGAGAAATCATATAAAGCGGACTATGATAATCTCACGATGCAATTGCTGAAGGAAAAGATACCGTATTCTCTGGCAATTGAGACGTTGGGTAAGATTGCTGATAGCGGTATGTTTTGAAACAAAAGAAAGCGGGAATTGGGAAGAAGGCAATTCTATAGCAATGAGGCTGCGTTTGCAGAATAAAAGGATACCATCACATGAAACAGAACGAGATAATCAAAATATACGGCACCAATTATAAAGGGATGACAAAACAGCTCCTGGAGCGTGCGAATCTGGCCGCGGAGATCCCCTCCCCGGACAGCCTGGTTGGAATTAAGCCTAATCTGGTTTCCCCGACCCCTGCGGAATACGGGGCGACCACTCACCCGGAGGTGGTTGCGGGTATCATTGAGTATTTGCAGGAGCGCGGGTTTTCCCGGATCGTGGTGCTGGAGGGCGCCTGGGTGGGGGATAAGACCTCGGAAGCGTTTGAATATTGCGGGTACCGGGCTCTTTCGGAGCAGTACGGGGTGGAATTGTGGGACACACAGACAGATCCCTCCCATATGGCGGACTGCGCGGGCGTGGAGCTTCGCATCTGCGATATGGTGGATAAAATTGATTTTCTGATCAATGTGCCGGTGCTGAAGGGACATTGTCAGACGCGAATCACCTGTGCCCTGAAAAACAGCAAGGGGCTGATTCCGAACTCGGAGAAGCGCCGCTTCAATACCATGGGACTGCACAGGCCAATCGCTCACCTCGGCGTGGGGATTCATCAGGATTTTATCGTGGTGGATCATATCTGTGGCGACCTGGATTTTGAGGACGGCGGGAATCCGGTGGTGCGCAACTGCGTTATGGCGGCGAAGGATCCGGTGCTGGTAGATGCCTATGTCTGCCGGCTGCTTCATTACAGTGTGTCGGACGTTCCCTATGTCGGCATGGCGGAAAAACTGGGAATTGGGAGCGCGGATCTCAGCCGGGCACAGATTTCCTGTATCGGCCGCGATCAGGAGGGAGAGATTGAACAGCGGCAAAAAGTGGTCGCCGTGGAGGATGCTGTGGAGGAGGTGGACTCCTGCAGCGCCTGCTATGCCTCTCTGGTTCCGGCTCTGGACCGGCTGCGGGAGGAGGGCCTGCTGGAGCATCTCGATGAAAAAATTGCCATCGGCCAGGGGTATCGCGGAAAGCATGGACGCCTGGGGGTGGGACTTTGCACCGCAGGGTTTGATGTCTGTGTGAAAGGGTGTCCGCCCACGGAGGAGCAGGTGTATAGAGAACTGAAGGAATATCTTTTAAGTGGAAAGTGTTCCCGTGCGTGAACTTATGTATCGAAAATGTCCGAATGAGTATATATCAGGCAGAAGCGGTATAAGAAAGCAGCAGAATTCACACGTTCCTTTCAGACTTTGACGGGAAACCGACAAACACAGGGGAATCTGATGGTTGATTTCTGCCCGGTCAGAACATAGAATAATTCCATATCTAATTACTTGGAAAAGGGGAAATAAAGATATGCCGATCAAGATACCGGATTCATTGCCGGCCACCGCGATACTGGAGAGTGAGAACATCTTCGTCATGACGGAGTACCGCGCGATTCATCAGGATATCCGACCCTTGAATATACTGATTCTAAACCTGATGCCGACAAAAGTGGTGACCGAGACACAGCTGCTGCGAAAGCTTTCCAACACGCCGCTGCAGATCAAGGTGGAGTTCCTGCAGACAGTGACCTACACGCCGCAGCATGTGGACAGCAAGCATATGGAGTCTTTTTATACGACGTTTGAGAAAGTGAAAAACCGCTGGTTTGACGGGATGATCATCACCGGCGCTCCGCTGGCGGATGTGGCTTACGAGGATGTTTATTATTGGCAGGAACTCTGTCAGATCATGGACTGGGCAAAGACGCATGTACATTCCACGCTTCACATCTGCTGGGGTGCTCTTGCGGGATTATACTATTACTACGGAGTTCCCACGGTGGAATACCGGGAAAAGCTGTCCGGTGTCTATCCGAACCGGGTATTAAAGAAAAGTTCTCCGTTGTTCCGCGGATTTGACGATGTCTTTCTGGCGCCGCATTCCAGAGAAGTCGGCGTCCTGGAGGAAGATGTCTTAAAAGTGCCGGGACTGGAGCTCATCGCGGACAGTGAGGCGGGCGGACCGACCATCTTAAAGACCACGGATTCCAAATACTTTTTCGCGCTCTGCCATCTGGAATACGATTCAGACACGCTGGCGCTGGAGTATCAGCGGGATCTGGAGAAAGGATTAAATCCGCATGTGCCGTGCAATTATTTCCCGGATGACGACCCTTCGCAGAAGCCGGTTGTGAGGTGGCGCTCCGCGGGGCAGCTGCTGTTTTCTAACTGGCTCAACTACTACGTGTACCAGAGCACGCCGTATGAGATCGGCGGGCATACGGGGAAATAGC
>JAJQAD010000136.1 GCA_021204005.1 Clostridiales bacterium | reverse complement strand
TCATTCGTTTCCTCACCCGGCTGCGCTTCATTCGTTTCCTCACCCGGCTGCGCTTTGGGCGCCTCCGGCACCAGAGTGGCTGCCACTGTTTCCGGTTCCTCCGGGAGATCCTCACCCGGTGTCGCAGAGAGGACAGGGAACAGTGCTTTCAGCCGCTCCATAATCTCATTCGCTTCTGCCAGAGCCTGCTCCTTTTCCATATCCAGCTTTTTCTGCTCTGCCGCCGCGATTGCCGCTTCCGCGGCATGCTTTGTCTTCTCCCACTCCGCAAGCACCTCCTCGATACTCATCTGCCCCGCAATCTGCTGTTCCTGTACAGTGTTCTTCGGAATCCGGAGGCTGATCTGTCCATCGCCATCTTCTTCTAAAAGCTCCTTAAAATCCGCTTTCAACGTCTCATCTACTTCCTCATTAATCTTTTCATGGTGCGCGACCGGCGTTTTCTCCACATCGGGGTCTCCGTTCAGGTAGGGAATATCATTGACTATCTTTTTGATATTGTCCATGGAATCCCGAACCGTCTCTTTCTCTGTAGCATCCATAATCTGCTGCATACTTTTGGCCAGCTCTTCCTGCAAATTCACAGTATTAAACTTGCTGGCGGTAACCGTAAGCTCCGGCAGACCGCTGTCTTCAGAAATCGTCGCCTCCACTTTCTTCGGAATATTAATCTCCACCATTCCTTTCTGTGAACGGAAGCGCTGATACTTTTCCTCCTGCGCGGGAGTCAGCGGCTGGAAGCTTCGCTTCAGGTCCAGAGCCTTCTCCACATAATCCCCTTCTCCAAACCAGAGGATCAGCTCATCACAGGTCTCTACGCATTTCTCACGCATATCCGCCTGCTTGTATAAAGCAGCCAGCTCGTACGCCCAGATTTCTGTATATTCCTGTTCCTTTAATTCTTCCAGAATCGCAATTCGGTCGCTGAGCGGCGCATTTTTCAGACAGCTGATCTCATACGCGATCACATAGCGCTGATTGTCTTTGGGGGAAATCTCAAGGAATTCCTGATAATAGCTTTCCGCCTCCGCCACATCTTTTGCCTTGATGGAAACTTCCGCCAGGCGGCTCACAATATTTCTGCCGATGGAGGAATGGTCATAGGCCTGCAGTAATACTTCCTTACACTCCTCATAGCGCCCCAGCTGCTCGTACACATCCGCCACCATCAGCAGCGTCTTGGAATTGCGCACCTTTCTCCAGTTGATTGTACCGGCAATCTCCGCCGCCGTCTCATAATCCCCGGCTTCCACAAGGGATTTCAACTGGTCCAGCTTTAATTTGTACTCGTATTTATCCACTGTCTCACCTCATGCGTATCATTATGTGTAACTGTCCTGAATAGTTACCGTTACGTATCTTGTTCTTTCTCTTCTTTTCTCTTTTTGCGTCTCATCGACTGGATCACAAGGCGCTTATCATCTCCATGCTCCTGAATCTCCAGCGTCTCTTCGTCTACCCTACTCAGCCTTACGTAATCCGCAGTCTCCTCCGGGAGTCCGCGCTTTCTCAGGAAATGCTCCGCCAGCCGCTTGACTATGTAATAAATCAGTGCAAATACCGGCACTCCGAGAATCATTCCGATAAACCCGAAGCAGCCGCCGAACAGCAGGATGGAAAAAATGATCCAGAACGGAGACAAGCCGGTAGAGTCGCCCAGAATCTTCGGCCCGATGATGTTGCCGTCCACCTGCTGCAGGACAACGATCAAAATCAGGAAATAAACCGCCTTGATTGGGCTCACCAGGAAAATCAGGATCACGCTGGGAATAGCCCCGATAAACGGACCGAAAAACGGTATGATATTGGTCACACCGACAATCACACTGACCAGGATCGTGTACGGCATCTTCATGATATACATGCAGACAAAACAGATACAGCCGATAATCAGCGAGTCAATCACCTTACCGACAAAAAAACCGCCGAATACTTCGTCCGCCTTATGCGCAACTTCCATAATAATATTGCCGCGCCGCGGTTTAAAGACAGCATAGATCAGCTTCTTTGTCTGACCCACAAACTGCTCTTTTTTCATCAGGACATACAGCGCTACAATGATGCCGACAAGGAAATTAAACAGCATTTTTATGACACTGTATACGCCGGCAGTTAATGTCGCCACGAGGTCACTGCCGTTGTCCAGGATCGTTGTCTGCAGCCAGTCCTCCAGCCAGCTAAAGATTTCGTCCGCCAGATTTTCCATCTGGTCCGCCAGGTGATTATTGCGGATCAGACGCTCAATCCACGCCTCCAGCGTCTCGAACTTTTCATTCAGGGACAATACCAGCTCCTGAACGCTCATGACAAGCTGCGGGACAAGCAGGGCAAGCAGCACGGCTATGATAGCCAGAAAAATCACCATAATGCAGGCCACCGATAACCCCCGTATGATTCGCTTCTGTTTTAACGTCTGCCCGCCTTTTGTAAATAATTTCTTCTGAAACCGGCGTTCAAAAAACCTCATTCCCGGATTTAACAGATAGGCCAGCACCAGACCGATAATAATGCCGTTCAGGCTGCGAATGACCTCGCCGACGCCGCTGGAAAACCCTTCAAAGCGGAACAGGAAAAAGAAAAGGAGCAGCGATACAAATATGACCAATATCGCTGTCAGCCCGACAGCCAGGTATGACCGGATATCCCATGGCCCCCGCTCTTTTTCCCGCGGTTGTTCTTCCGGCGGTTGTTCTTCCTGCGATGATTTACTGTTTTTTTTATCTTCCAAACTCATCCCTGAACCTCATGTCGACAGTATAACACAATTCTACCTTATTTAACAGACTTCTTTCTCATCTTTTATCTGCGATTGTAATTGATCAGGCAGCCCTTCAGAATAATCTCCCTCTCATCATCGGTGAGGTCGCCCATCCTCAGTGTAAACGGAACCAGACCGCCGTCCCTTACCACATAGGCAGGAATCTCCACCGCTTTTTCCTCAATCGCTTTGCGGATCGCCGGTATGAAGAGATAATCGCCGTTTGCAAAGGGGAGAGCTCCCTCATCAATCAAAAACGGCAGCATGCCCCAGTTGATCAGGTTGGAGCGGTAACGCTTGGTCGCATACTCGTTGGCGATATTCGCCCAGCCGCCCAGTACCTTCTGGCAGGAAGCAGCCTGCTCTCTTGCGGAACCGTCGCCCGGTTTCACGGCAAAAATCGTGCTTCCGATCCCGAAGTTTTCCCGGCGGATTTCCGGATATTTTGTGTGAATCGCCTCGATGACCGGCACGATCTCCGGCAATACCTCAGACGGCTTCTCTCCTGCGATCCTTGCTTTCTCCGCGCGCTGCACTTCCTTGGCGCGTCCCACATACTCGGGATCCTTTCTGGACAGCGTAAACTCCGCGAGTCCGAGCGGATTGGAACGGTAGGAAGATGTCTCACCGGAAGGGATCAGCTCGTCCGTTGTGGTAACCGGATCGTGAATCTCAGACACCACCTTCAGAACCAGATTGTCTGTCAGGGCGCTCATCGCCGGCCAGTCCTTGATGTTCGGTCCAAACTTGATCTCCGTAGAGGGATCCGCCACGCCCTTGCTGTCAAAGACGCGGTTCTCATATATTTTTTTGTCAAAGAAATATTTCTGCCCTTTGTATTCTACATCCATCTCGGTGGCCGCCGTCAGGTAGCCTTTGTTTGCCGCGGTGGCTGCAATCGAGCGGGCATCCATCAGCGCCACGGATGCAATCTGACCGTTCTGAAGCTTGGAACCCTCGCGGTTCGGGAAATTCCGTGTAGAGTGACGGATGGAGAATCCGTTATTGCCCGGTGTGTCGCCCGCGCCGAAGCACGGTCCGCAGAACGCGGTCTTCATAATCGCGCCCGTCTCCATAATCTTGGCAGCCGCACCGTTTCTCACCAGTTCCATCCAGATTGGCATGGATGCAGGGTATACGCTCAGCGTAAACTCATCCGGTCCGATGCTCCTGCCCTCCAGAATATCCGCCGCCGCACAGATATTTTCAAATCCGCCGCCGGCACAGCCTGCGATAATTCCCTGATCCACATACAGCTGTCCATCCCGGACTTTATCCTTTAAGGAGTAGTCCACAGCGCCATCCAGGCTGACCAGGGCACGCTTTTCCACATCAGCCAGAATATCGGTCAGATTCGCTTTCACTTCTTCGATCGTGTATGTATTGCTCGGATGAAACGGCATCGCGATCATCGGACGGATCTCGCCGAGATCGATCTCAATGCAGCCGTCATAGTAAGCCACCGCTTCGGGATTCAGTTCCTTATAATCCCCGGCTCTGCCGTGAATCTCATAGAACTCTTTAATTTTCTCATCTGTCACCCAGATGGAGGAGAGGCAGGTGGTCTCTGTCGTCATCACATCCACGCCGATCCGGAAATCCGCGCTTAAGGAAGCCACGCCGGGGCCCACAAACTCCATCACCTTATTGTTGACATAGCCGTTTTTAAACACTTCGCCGATGATGGCAAGCGCCACATCCTGCGGTCCGACGCCTTTTACCGGCTCGCCCTTCATGTAGACGGCGACCACGCCCGGCATCTTAATATCATATGTCTGACAGAGCAGCTGTTTTACCAGCTCCGGACCGCCCTCGCCCATAGCCATGGTACCGAGTGCCCCGTAGCGGGTGTGGGAATCGGAGCCAAGAATCATCTTGCCGCCGCCGGCCAGCATCTCTCTGGCAAACTGGTGAATGACCGCCTGATGAGGCGGTACATAGATGCCGCCGTACTTCTTCGCGCAGGTCAGACCAAACATATGATCATCCTCGTTGATCGTGCCGCCCACCGCGCAGAGACTGTTGTGGCAGTTCGTCAGCACATAGGGAACCGGGAACTTTTCCAGTCCCGATGCGCGCGCCGTCTGAATGATGCCGACAAACGTGATATCATGGGAAGTCAGCTTGTCAAACTTAATCTGCAGCTGCTCCATATTCCCGGAGGTATTATGATCCTCCAGGATGTGATACGCCATGGTTCCCCGGGCTGCCGCCGCTTTATCTGCAGTGACGCCTCTGGATGCCAGACAGGCAGCGCCATCGCGGGTGTCCTCTACAATCTCCGTGCCATTCAGCAGATATACTCCGTTTTCATATAATTTCATAAATGTATCCTCCTATTGGTCTTTTCCAAAAATAATCGTTTTCAAAATGCCCCCTGCGTGCGGCCTCTCCCGGCCTGCGGACTCCCGCTGCTTTTCCTCCGCCTTCCATTCATCCTCCAGCACAGCCTGGCGGATGGCTTCCTCGTCCGGGAATGCAGAATTCAAAAGTTCTTCTTCCGCCGGAAGTACAAACTCCGGGGCTTCCTGTTCCCCGGGATCATACGGGCCGGCAACGCTCTGCCCCTGTCCGGTTTTCTCTCCCGTCTCTGCTCCGAAAAACGCAGCCGAATCCGTTTCCTGAACTGCCTCTGACTCCTCCGGCGCACGCACGCCCTGTTTTAAACCGTTTACAGTCTCTTTTGCAGCTGCCTCACCGGTATTATTATCATTAGAATCCGCCGCCGCGGAAGCTTCCGCCAGCTTCTTCTTATCCTGCTCTTCTTTCCACTTAAAATAAGCGGCATTTTCGTTCACCCTGATATCGGGGGCTTCCGCCGCCGTATGCACCGGCATTTCGGTCCGCTCTGGCCGGACTGCGTCCGGTTTTTCAAAGTACTCTTCATTCACCTGCACCTGCGCGGCGGGAACCGCCGCCCGATACGACGTATAGGCGTGCCTGTCATCACTGTCCTGCTCCATTTCCGCTCTTAGCTGCTTTCTCTCGCGCTCCCGGTTGACATCCTGCAGCAGATCCAGATACTTCTTCGTATCCGCCAGATCCGCCAGCTGTGCCTGCAGCTCCGACTCATGGCTCCGCAACGTGTCCTTCTGCTCCCGAAGTTCTCTCCGAAACTGCCGGAACAGGTCGTTCATGGAATCGTTTGTCTGGTCCATCAGATCACGGATCCTGCCAATCGCGTCCGCCGTATAAATCACCGACGCTGCATAAATGTCGTCCGCGCTGGCGTTCGCCTTCTCAATGATCTCATTCCCTTTCCTGCGGAAAGATCGTTCCGCGTTCGCACGGCTCTGCCGGGTCTGCTCATACTGCTCCATCATATCATAGATGCCACGGTTTAAACGATCCAGCAGCAGCAGGAAGTCTCTGCGGTTCATAATGATTTTATCCGGCTGTCCGTTATACGTAGGGCTCTGGGAAAAAGCCACATGCATTTCTTTTAAAACTCTCTCTACTTTATCCTGTGGGCTCAATTTTTCCTCCTGGTAGGTAACTGTAAAATTTGTTGCTTCCGGCGCGGTCAGACACACAATTCCCTTCCTTTCCAACTCGCGCTCTGGCACATCAAAATTCTCAAATATGTATCAACTCATACTGATCCGTCCCCAATCCGATTTTCACCGCATGATCAATGCAGCTGCGCCAGTTGGTATCCGGATGATTATAGTAAAAATGATCATGCTCATGGCAGTGTTCTCCGTCATGCTCCGGATTCTCCTGCCCGGCTCCCTGCATCTGCTCCGCCAGCACACTGTCGGGCAGAACCGGCTGCTGATTGCAGAGATCCACGCAGGCCATATCCAGCGCAACCGGGTCAAAGCTTGCCAGCATTCCCACATTGGGGATGATCGGCCGGTCATTTTCCGAATGGCAGTCGCAGTTGGGCGACACATCACAGATCAGAGATATATGGAAACACGGTCTGTCCTTACAGATTGCCCAGGTATATTCAGCAATCTTGCAGTTTAAGATATCGTTGGACTCGTCACTGGCAGGCAACACCGCATCTCTGGGACAGACACCGATGCACCGCCCGCAGCCGACACACTTATCATGGTCAATCTGCGCCTTGTGTTCCTCCAGTGTAATGGCACTGTGAGCACAGACTCTGGTGCACATTGCGCAGCCGACACATTTTTTTGCACGCACATGGGGCTTCCCCGCACTGTGCATCTCCATCTTGCCGGCTCTGGACCCGCCGCCCATGCCGATATTCTTCAGCGTGCCGCCGAACCCGGTGGCTTCGTGCCCCTTAAAGTGTGTGAGAGAAATCAGAATATCCGCATCCATCAGTGCGCGGCCCACTTTTGCTTCTTTTACGTATGTACCGTCGATAGGAACCAGAGCCTCGTCCGTCCCTTTCAGGCCATCCGCTATGATGACCTGGCATCCCGTGGTATAGGGTGTGAATCCGTTTAAGTAAGCGGTATCCATATGATCCAGCGCATTCTTGCGGCTGCCTACATACAGAGTGTTGCAGTCTGTGAGAAAAGGCTTGCCGCCCAGTTCTTTCACCGCGTCCGCCACAACTTTTGCGTAATTCGGACGGAGGAACGCCAGATTGCCATACTCACCGAAATGAATTTTGATCGCCGCATAGCGATCCTGAAAATCAATATCTCCGATACCGGCTGTCCGAATCAGCCGGTCTAATTTCTGTAATAAATTTTCCCGGAATGTCGCCTGAAAGCTGGTAAAATATACTTTCGATCTGTTCATAACTTTTCCTCCCTGTACAGCAGAATATTTCATCAACTGAAAATCACCATCGATTCTATTAGTATAACACACCGCGGCTGTTTTCCAATGTATTTTTTACAATTCTTTTTATAAAACTTTTGTGAACGATAAAAAATTGAAAACGACCCCCGCCGTCAAGCGTGAGCCGTCTCCAGAGTATAGGTTTTATAAGGTTTTCTGGTATGTAGTAAATTTCGTAACTGTTCAGTACCTTCACAGTTACGAGGAAAACTCCATTTGAAATCGCTGCGCGATGGGACTTTTCCCTGTTTTATTTACTTTATCAGACGCACTTCGCAGCAAGTGCGAAGTACTGTCCCAAGTAATTACTAAACTCTCTGTTATTTGTCGCCGTACATACGGTCTGCAGCGTTGGCATCTTTCCACTTCAGCATCGGAAGGGTAGCAATCAGACCAACGATGATGATAACAACAAGAATGCCATAAGCCATTTTTCCTCTGCCCGAGCTAATCAGGGAAACCATCATCATAGCAGCAACAGCGGACGGAATCAGCTGGATTGCCATGATAATACGGTTCGCGGACTGATACTCTCTGCGGCCAAATGCAAAGGATGTGATACAGGGATGCATGGTCGGAACACCGCCGGTCATGCAGGCCACGCCGAAGCCCCAGCCAATCATCATACCAACATTGCTTCCGGTCTGGAACAGCAGGCAGAGAACCGGGATAAACTCACAGCAGCCAAGGACTAAGGAAGCCTTTACAGAGCCGAGCTTATCATCAAGGAAACCGAACACGTAGGACATCGGAATACCGAGCGCCGCGCCCATCGCCAGCCATTTGGTGGCAGTAATCCAGGTATCTAATCCGCCGAGGGACATATAATACACCGCCATGGAACCCATGCAGGCATTGATGATAAACTGGAACGCACCAAAGTTCATAATCAGCAGCCAGGATTTCTTCATGCTGAGCACCTGCTTCACGGTAAGTTTCACTTCATCAGCGCCATCAGACTCAGATACAGGCGGGTGATCCGCGCCATCCGGATACAGACCGGCTTCCTCCGGCGTATCCTTCACAGCAACTGCAACAACAAGGCAGACGATTGCAATCAGTACTACGATGATCCAGTAGAACGGTCTGTAGTCACCGCCAAACTGGTTCTTGATCAGACTTGTCATACCGGAGGTACCAACCACAGAGAAAATCGGGGAACCTACGGTAACGATACCCATGATCTGTCCTCTGAAGCGGATGAACCAGTTCGCCACCAGCATGAAGCCGGCCATCTGAAGGATCATACAGCCGCAACGGACAATACAAAGGGAAACAAAGAACAGCGGATAATTTCCGTTTGCAGCACCGCCGTTTACATCAAGACCGTTCGCCATGATCATGCCGATAACCGCAACTGCGGTGATGGCCATAACCACGATCAACGGCTTTTTTACGCCGAACTTGATGAACAAGGTACCATACACAAACGTCAGGATGATGCAGATGAAGTTGCCGACTGTCATCGGAAGCTGTGTCATGGTAGGGCTCCAGCCGCCGCCATCTTCTGTGATGTAGGCCTGGATGATGTTGATCTGGTCATTCTGCAATCCGGAGTACAGGAACATGAAAACGATACCCAGTACACAAAGAAGGATTGCATAGCCTAAGAATTTTTTGTTTTTAGCCATTTTTTCTCCTCTCTTTCCAAAAACCTTAAACCTGGTAGTTTCTTTATGATAATTCTACTGTTTTTATGTCGATTTACAATGTCGCTTTTTTTGAAAAAGGTTATATTTTTTTAGAAATAGTTTATATTTAAGTCTGAGTTAAACAGACGGATGTGGGAGTCAGAAAGCTGCATCCGTTATTGACAAATTTCTGTTTTGCGGCTAAAATAAGATCGAATCGTATATCAGCCATGGAGGTTGCGAATGAATTATATTAAAAGGGATATAGAAAACAAAATACTCTCACTCTCTCATGAATATGCCTGCCTTTTGATAACAGGTCCGCGTCAGGTTGGCAAGACTACAGTATTGCGTCAATTGATGTCTTCTGAACGAAATTATGTGACGCTGGACGATATGGATGAGAGAAAACTGGCCAAAAATGATCCGGCTCTTTTCCTGCAGATGCACGATCTGCCGGTGCTTATCGATGAGGTACAGTATGCACCCGAGCTCTTCTCCTATATTAAAATTGCCATTGACAACGGCGCTTCGCCCGGATCTTTCTGGCTGACCGGCTCCCAATCATTCCGAATGATGGAACTGGCACAGGAGTCATTGGCAGGACGGACTGCACTGCTGCACATGCCGGCCTTGTCCCAACATGAAATCTATGGTTCGGGTGACAATATACCTTTTTCAGTAAACTTAAATGACCTGAAAACGCGCAAAAACACCGGCACACCTGCCAATCTGGCCGACATTTACCAACGAATCTGGCGCGGCGCTCTTCCCGGGTATGTCAGCGGAAAATATTCCGACCGCAATGTCTTCTATTCCAGCTATCTGCAGACCTATATTGATCGTGATGTCAGTGATCTGATGGCATTGACGGATAAACTTCTGTTTCAGGATTTCATTCGCGCCGCGGCATGCAGGGTCGGGCAAATGCTCAATATCCATGATATTGCCCGGGATGTGGGTGTATCGGATGATACTGCAAAACGCTGGCTGCAGGTGTTAGAAAAATCTGATATTATTTATTACCTGAGACCCTATTCTAATAATCTTCTGAAAAGGACGGTAAAAACACCAAAGATATATTTCTTTGATACGGGGCTGGTTGCGTACCTGACCCGATACAGTTCTCCGGATATTTTGCAGAACGGTGCAATCAGCGGCGCAATCCTGGAAAATTATGTCGTGTCGGAAATTATGAAAACTTACCAGAACAACGCTCTGGATTGCCTGCTCTGGTACTATCGGGACAAAAGCAGTAATGAAATTGATATGGTCATTGAAAGTGATGGTCAGCTCCATCCACTGGAAATCAAACGATCTGTGAATCCCGGCAGCGAATTGATCAGAACTTTTTCCCTTTTGGATAAAGGCACCGTCCCCCGCGGAGCTGGTGCTGTACTCTGCATGCGCCCGGAACTTTCCGCCATCAATTCCAAAAACTATATCATACCGATCTGGATGATCTGATGAGTGCCAAATCGCTTTAAAAGAAAATTACCTGTTAGCACTATACAAAAACAAGGTCTTTCCTATGAAATGAAAAACAGGTGTGCAGACTTGCCGCACACCTGTTTTATTCAACTTATTTTTTAACAAATCAACTTAATTAATCCTCAATCCAGGAGATCACGCCGCCTGTCATGGCCGGGTCTACGTTCGGGAATACGTATTTCGCATACGCCTCAGTGATCTCGGTGTACTTGAACTCATGGCTGATCAGCGGAGAGATGTCCAGCTTGCCGTAAGCGATGAGGTTCAGGAATACACGGATATCCTCGTCACAGGTCCATACGTCAGAATTATTGTAACGCAGCAGGTCGCGATGCATTACCGGCGGCCATACGCCATCGATGAAGAGGTCTGCTCTTCTCAGCTTGAACGGCTTTGAGTTTACATAGGTACCGATCAGACTTGCACCCTTCTGCATGATCGGATCATCGATCGGAGGCATCGCCTCGCCGTGTACCTGGGAGATCATGACCACACGGCCTCTCTCACCGATCAGTTCTGCCGCCTGCATCAGAGGTCCTCTCGCGCCGGTAGCCTCAAAGATAACCGGAAGTCCGTCAATCCCCAGTGCCTTTACCGCCTCTTCCAGTCCATCCGGATTGGTCTTGGAATTGATTGCAACGTCAACTCCCATCTTCTTTGCAGCTTCCAGACGTCCGTCGTCCAGATCGGTTACGATAACCGGAAGCGCACCGGCGATTCTCGCACACTGAGCCGTGATCGCGCCGACAAATCCCTGGCCGAGCACTGCGCAAGGCTCACCCATCTGCAGGTTAGAGCGGCGGAGCGCATACATACCGGTATGTCCCAGATTCCAGAAAGCAGCCTGCTTTAAGTCTACGCCCTCCGGGCAGATGGTGCAGTTCATCTCGTCCATGATCAGATACTGTGCATGCTCGCCAGTGGTAACGATATGATCGCCGACCTTCAGCTCGCGGACATTCTCGCCCACCTCGATAACTTCAGCCACCATCGCATAGCCGATGCTGGTGGGAAGCGGAACGATATGCTCACCCAGCAGTCCGTTCTCTGTTCCGGGGCTCATCGCGCTGTATTTTGCTTTCAGAAGTACCTGGCCCTCGCCCGGTGCCGGAAGCTCTTTCTCTGCAAGTACCACTTTTCCAGGCTGTGCCTGTGCATATAATGTTTTCATGGTTTCGTCCTCCTTGTTAGATATGTGCTATATTTGTCTTCTATAAAATTTCTGTTGTCCCATTCCGTCTGACGGGCAGGCTCATCTCATGAAACCTGCGCAGATTCGAATCAATCAGCGGCAATTCTATTTCGGCTGCTGAATCAGCTCAATCAGGACGCCGTTGCAGTCGCGGATGAACATTACCGCATCGTCACCCATCCGGACTTCATGTGCGATATCAACCCCGTTCGCCATAAATCCTTCCTTTAGCGCGTCCATATCATCGGTAGCGAAAGCCACATGCTTCGTGCCTACCGTCTGAAGGTCGGTGTTCGGTGTCAGACGATCCTCCGGAATTTTCTTCGGCTCGTCATACTCAAAGAGCTCAATCTGATACCCGTCTTTCTCGATAAAGCAGATTTTCGCTTTCAACGGAGGACAGTATCCATCATCCTTCACCAGTTCAAAACCAAGATTCTTCTTGTACCACTCCAGGGACTCTTCCATGTTGTAAACACTGATTCCCGTGTGGAGCACTTTTGTTACATTGCTTGCTGCCATGTCAATCACCCTCTCCTTCTTTGTATTCTTTTATATTGTCGCGGAATATACCTGCGGTGCAGCGATTCACCGCGCCCAATCCGGATATATTCCCTCTTTTCATAGAGAATTATAGCACTTCACTTTTCCCGAAACCATGACGATTTTTGTTAAAAAGAGGATGTTTTTGAAGTTGTTGTGCCAGACAATGCGTGCGATTTTCTAAAGTATGAAAAAAACAACCTCATTTTGCAGAATCCAGGACTCAGACATCCGCTTTCATGCAAATATCCATCAGACAGCATCTCTCACAATGGGGCTTTGTCCGTGCCGTACAGACTTCCCTCCCGTGATTGACAAACCGGTGGCAAAGATCGTTGCTCTCCTCCGGAGGCACCAGCTTCCACAGCGCCATCTCCACTTTTTTCGGATCCTTCACGTGATCCACCAAGCCGATCCGGTTCGACAGGCGGATGCAGTGCGTGTCCGTGACAATGGCCGGCTTCCCGAAGACATCCCCCATAATCAGATTCGCGCTCTTGCGTCCCACGCCCGGAAGCTTTAAAAGTTCTTCCATCGTATCCGGCACCTTCCCGCCGTACACGTCCCGCAGCATCCGCATGCAGGCGCTGATATCTCTCGCTTTGCTTCGTCCCAGACCGCACGGCCGGACGATTTCTTCAATTTCTTCCGGCTCCGCTTCCGCCAGTGCCTCCGCTGTGGGATATTTTGCATAGAGGTCCTGCACCACCACATTCACTCTGGCATCTGTGCACTGCGCCGCCAGGCGGACGCTGACCAGAAGCTTCCAGGCGTCGTCGTAGTCCAGAGAGCAGTCCGCATCGGGGTATTCCTGCTTCAGGCGGGCAATCACTTCCAGAGTTAATTCTTCTTTTGTCATATCAATCTCCATTCTGCGCCGCAGACGCCTGCGGCACTAATTACCATAAATTTTTTCTATAATAATAGCACATACAAAGGGATAATACTATCAAAACGAAAAAGGAAAAACGGTTGCAGGAGGTTCCCAAAACCAGTATACTATGTTTCAAAAGGGACAGGCAGGAGGTTTCACCGTGAATACATCTCAGAGATTATTGCGCCAGATGATGATTGAATTTGACCGCCAGGATCGCGGCGGGCTTTATGGTTTTACCCAGAAGCTTATGGCGTATAACTCCAACAAAATAGAGGGAAACACTCTGACAGAAGACCAGACCGCAAATATTTTTGAGACCGGTATGCTCTCCGGCGACGGGACTTTTTTCCGCACAAAAGACATTGAAGAAATGAGCGGACATTTTCTCATGTTTAACCACATGCTCCAGACAATAGAAGAACCGTTTTCCCAGGAACTGATCAAGGCTTTTCATTTAAAGCTGAAAGCCGGTGTTTTTGAAGACATGGCAAACGGCTACCCTGTCGGCGAATATAAAAATCGTCGAAATACCGTAGGAAATATTATAACCGCACTGCCCGAAGAAGTGCCGGAACGTATGGAAGAACTCCTCCGGAAGTACCACGAAAAAGAACTCATTTCATTAGACGATATTGCTGCATTTCACGCTGACTTTGAACGGATCCATCCTTTCCAGGATGGAAACGGCCGTGTCGGACGCATGATTGTATTCCGTGAATGCCTGCACCACGGGATTGTACCGGCTCTGATTCAGAACAAAAATCGTTTTTCCTATTATGAGGGATTACAGAATGCCGGCAACGGAGCAGGGTATGAGAAACTCTGCCGTGTATTCCTGACCGCGCAGAAAGAATATGAGACGGAAGCGGTCGGATTTCTGCCGCCGCAGTAGACATCTTTCTTTTCAGAAAATAGTTTTTATCATTGCGTAACTGCTTTGATTGTGATATGTTTTATATAGAACAATCGTGTTGCAGGGTGGTAAGCCTCCCGTACTAGAGATAGAAGGGAGGTGGTGTAATGGGGATTTATGAAACATTAAGCCTGTTGTTTTTAGGCGGTTCCTTTCTTATTGCACTGCTTGCCTACATAGATAGGATAAACAAGCGAAAATAAATAAGCCTACCTTGTTACTTTGGCCGGTACAGGTAGGCTTATTATAAACCATATCGGAAGGTCAACCCCTTGTGGGCGGTTGTTCTTTCTATGCCTATAATATAACATACCAGAATGGCAAAATCAACATAAAAACTAAAACCATTCAAGAAGAAACAGAAAAGGAATCATCATGACACACGCACTCATCATCGGAGCCGGGGCCATCGGCATCTCCCTGGGCGCATCTCTGCACTCCCAGGGAATAGAAATCACATTCCTTGCAAGGGGAAACACAAAAAAGGCAATTCAGGAAAAAGGCATCCGGCGCACCGGACTTTTCGGGGAGATCGATGTACCCGCCGGAGAAATCACAGCAATCGCAGATCTTTCCGAACTGGCCGACCAAAGCATCGACTACGCCATGGTCTGCACAAAAACCCTGGTCAACGCAGATGTCGCAGCGAACCTTGCGGCACACCAGGAAAAGCTGACAGACAGCGCCAAAATCGTTATCCTGCAAAATGGCTGGGGCAACGACACGCCGTTTCGCGCTTACTTTTCAGAGGACCAGATCTACCAGGCTCGTGTCATCACCGGTTTTGCCCGCACCGCACCCAATGTCAGCAACATCACAGTACATACCGCGCCGATTCTTTTCGGTTCTTTATATGGAAGAAACACGGATTGTATGGAACCTCTTGCCCACGCGATCGCGGCCTCCGGGATTCCCAGCGAGACCACAGATGCCCTGTCCGAAGCCCTCTGGGCAAAAATGCTCTACAATACAACATTAAACCCTCTCGGCGCTATTCTGCAGGTTCCTTACGGAAAGCTGACGGAATCTGACGCCTCCCGGGCGATCATGAACCGCCTCATCGACGAGACCTTCCTGGTGATGGAGCACTGCGGATACCGTACTTTCTGGGATACGCCGGATGATTACCGCGCGGAATTCTACGGAAAACTGGTTCCGGATACCTATGCGCATCGTTCTTCCACGCTGCAGGACATTGAGAAAAAACAAAAGACGGAGATCGACACCTTAAACGGGTGCATCGTCCGTCTTGCAAAAGAGCATGGTCTGAGCGTGCCTACACATCAGATGATCTGTGAACTGATCCGCTCCCTGGAGGATAACTACTAATCGTAGTCTACCTTTAAAAGGCACAATCCCTTCGCCGGGGCGGTAAAGCCTGCCTGCGAGCGCTGCCGGGCCTCGAGCAATTCTGTCATGCTCTCCGGCTCCCGCTTCCCATATCCTACCTCCAGAAGTGTGCCGGTCAGGATCCGCACCATATGCTGCAGGAAGCCGGTTCCGTGATAGGTGAAATACAGATACGCTCCCTTCCGGGCAATCTCGATGCGGTTCACTTTCCGCACCGTAGATTTTTTCATCCGCGGATTGCTGCAAAAAGAGGCAAAATCGTGAGTTCCTACCAGACACTCCGCCGCTTTGCGCATTCGTTCCACATCCGGTCTTTCCTCCGGGGCATAGACATACTTCCGGTCAAACACCGGCTTCCCATCACCCACATAACAGGTGTAGCGATATGTCTTCCCCAGAGCATTATAGCGGCTGTGGAAACGATCCGAAGCCTGCCGCACCTCCCGGACACAGATATCGTCCGGAAGATAACGGTTCATGTAATCACGAATCTCAATATCCGAAAACGCCGTCTCAAAATGCGCGTTGGCCACCATCCCCCGTGCATGAACGCCAGCGTCCGTGCGGCCCGCTCCGATCACTTCCACATCCTGCCCCGTCATCCGGATCAGAACATGTTCCAGCTTCCCCTGTATCGTCATCGGCGTATTTGGCTGATGTTCCCAGCCAAAATACCGGGATCCGTCATAGGAAAGAATCATTTTATAATTATTTTTCATAATTGTTTTCCATTCCACAGATTATTGTGCATCTGCTTCCAACAGGTATTCTATCATATCCCCCGCCATTTCCGGATGCTCTGCCGAATAAGCGATAGCGACATAGATTTCACCCGCATAATATCCGTCTTCCACCAGCGCACTGTCTTCGGGAAGAAGTATCGCGTACACATGCTCTTCTCCGGTATTCGCATTCACTGCATAGTACAGGCGGTCCTCATACTCTTCCAGCAATTCCTCCGGCAGAACTTCATCCAGTTCTATCAGACCTTCGCCCTCCGCGAACTTCTCCATTGTGGCCTCTTCCCCGGCCAGCAGATCAATCTCTCCATTCATCAGCCGCATGACAAGAAGCTGAGACGTATAATACGAATCGTCCATCACCTCTACCGTGATTGTCTCTTCCTCTGTATCGTAACCACTCTCCTCAAGGAAACGGCTAAACACATTCTCCTCACTATCCGGAGGCGTAGCCGCCTCCGCCAGCACCACACTAAGGAGAGACTCCGGATCCGGATTCCGGATTTGTACAATCACATAAATTAATATCCCGATACCTGCCGCTATAAGAATTAATATGATTTTGTAGTATTCAATAATATACCGAATCTTCTTTCCCAATGGCAAGGTATGAAATACTTCTTTTGACCGTTCTGTGTCCGCGTCCTGCATATTCATCACGCCCTTTCCAAAATACGGCAGGAGACATTTTTATCTCATACTCATAGCACAAAGTACAACGTATACTCCGGTATCAGCGAAGAATACAGCATATACTCCGATACACCTGCGAAAAGCAACAGAGACAGCATATCCGGACACCGCCTCTGCAATCGCAAATATTATTTATATTACGTTTCTCTCCCGCCTTTTTACTGCAGCTGCGTCAGAATAAAGATATCATAAATCGCCTGTGTCGCCTTCTCAAAATCCTCATTCGCAACGCCGATGATAATATTCAGCTCGCTGGATCCCTGGTCAATCATGCGGCAGTTAATCTTCGCATGCGCCAGCGCGGAGAAAATGCGTCCCGCCGTGCCGCGCATCTCCCGCATTCCGCGTCCCACAACCGCAATGAGAGCCAGATCCGGCTCCACTCCGATGAAATCCGGTTCCACTGCGCGCTGGATGCCGGAAAGCACCACCTGCTCATGCTCCTGGAACTCGTCCTGATGTACCAGAATACACATCGTATCGATGCCGGACGGCATATGCTCAATGGAGATATTGTTCTCCTCAAACACGCTCAGAACTTTGCGGCAGAACCCGATCTCGGAGTTCATCATATCCTTATCGATCGTCACGGCCACAAACCCTTTTTTCCCTGCGATGCCTGTGATCGTAAACCGCGGTTTCCGGCTGGTCGTCGCCACGATCATCGTGCCCGGATCCTCCGGATGATTGGTATTGCGGATATTGATTGGAATGCCTGCTTTTCTCACCGGGAAAATAGCCTCCTCATGGAGTACTGAAGCCCCCATGTAGGACAGCTCCCGCAGCTCCCGGTACGTGATGATATCCACCACCTCCGGATTCTCCACCAGATGCGGGTCGGTCACAAGGAAACCGGACACATCCGTCCAGTTCTCGTACAAATCCACTTTAAGAGCCCGAGCCACGATGGAACCCGTGATATCGGAGCCGCCCCTGGAAAAGGTCTTTACCCGGCCGTCCGCACATGCGCCGTAAAAGCCGGGGATCACTGCATTCTCGCAGGACGCCAACCGCGCGGCCATCATCTTGTCCGTCTCCTCCGCGGCAAATGTGCCGTCCTCGTCAAAGCGGATCACTGTCGCCGCATCCACAAACTCATAATCCAGGTAAGCAGCCATCACCTTGCCATTTAAATACTCACCGCGGGACGCCGCATAGTCCGCACCCGCTTTCGCCTCAAAATTCTCCCGGATCAGGGCAAAATCCTCATCCAGAGAAAAATCCAGACCCAGCCCGGTAATGATCTCCCGGTATCTGTCATGGATCTCCTCCAGCTTCGCGGAAAAATCCTCCCCCGCTTCCGCTGCCGCATAACAGCCATATAACATATCCGTCACTTTCGTGTCCCCGTCAAAACGCCGCCCCGGAGCCGAGGGAACCACAAACCTGCGGTCCTTGTCCGCCCGGATGATATTTCCCACTTTTTCAAACTGTGCCGCCGTGGCCAGGGAACTGCCGCCAAATTTCACAACTTTTCTCATAATCTCGGATCCTCACCTATATCATAATCTCCGCTCATTATATAATCTTCTCCCCGGATAAGCAATTATTTTTTATGATTTTATTTGCGAATGCATCTGCCTTCGTTTCATCCTCTTCAGAAACACCTGTAGTTTTATCAATATGACCAAATAAAATATGTGCCAGCTCGGGGGTTTGACAGTTAAATAGAGAAAAAACCTATCGCAGACCGCATAAAGT
>JAJQAD010000067.1 GCA_021204005.1 Clostridiales bacterium | reverse complement strand
GTCAGATTGCTGATATTATCCATAAGAAATTCACTCAATCTTTGCAATACCAGCGTATCCGGCAGGGAATATTTTTGTACCAGATCTCTCGTGACAATCGTTTCATAAACCTTTTTAATATAATTTACTCTGTCCTCTTCTGTTCGATACGCGTATGATCCTGATAATCCTCCCTGTATTGCAAATTCATCGAAAAGCTGATCCGTATCGCCGACTTCATCAAAATACTGACAATATTCCCGAAAGCTAAAGGGAAATACATGAATCTCTATATAACGTCCGGTAAAAAGTGTTGCCAGATCAGCACTTAAAAGAAACGCATTGGAACCAGTTATATAAATATCATATTTTCCCCTGGAATAAAGGCTGTTGATCGCGAGTTCAAATCCCGGACACATTTGAACTTCATCCACAAACAGATAATTGATTTTACCTTCCTGATAGTGCTCCTCAATATACGTATGCAGCGCATGATATTCCTTGATTCCCTCATAAGCCAGATCCATAAAATCAACAAAAATAATATTGATGTTTACAAAATGGTTTTTCAGATATTCTATATATGCCTGCATCAATATCGACTTACCCGAGCGGCGAATTCCTGTAATAATTTTTATATCCGGAGTTCCGTTCAGTTCAATCATTTTATCCAGATATTTTGTTCTTACAATCGTTTTCATATCATACTCGCTTTCAACATTTAAATTATTTTCATTTTTCGAAATCGTGTTATGATACATTATACTGCTGTCAAATTAAATATACAATATTCCACTTTCAAAACGGTAATCTTTCTTCATTTTCGAAACCGAAAATTCGTCACATCAAGGCTCTCTTACGCACCAATTTGCCGGTTGACTTCCAGTTTATCCAGAATTCCATTTACACTGACCCCGGGATGGGTGACATAAATCCTGCAGATTTCCTCCACAAAAGAATCTTCCAGATTCATCTCGCCCGCGATCTGTGCAATGGTTCTGCCCCGTTTCATTCCGGCAAGGATTCTGTCTATCAGCCGAAGGAGTTCACCGGAGGACAGCTCCAGCGGATTAGCGTTGTCGCCGCGGCTGCCCATGTCAGACGCCGCAGCCATAATATCTGGCTTTCTGGTTTCTGATGACAGCCCGGCCGGCTCTATGATGATTTTTTCCACCCGCCGGTTTTTTCCTTCTATATGCAGTACGGCCATGGTCACTTCCATATGAAACCGTCTGCGCCCACAGGAACCGGGGTTTAACCACAACCGCCCGTCTTTCACTTCCTCCTGGAATCTATGCGTATGCCCGGAAATAACAATATCGCAGTCATCCGGAATCACCGCTTTTTTCCGGTTATGCACTACAAATATACGAACCTGATCAAGTGTCAGTTCCAGCGTTTCCGGAATCTTCTCCGCCCAGTCCCCATCTGCATTGCCGCGCACAGGATAAAAGCCGGCACCATTTCGCAGATTTGATTTTATCTGATTCACAAGTGCCGGACTGCTGACATCACCGGCGTGAATCACAGCGTCCGCCATACGTATCTGACCCAGGACTTCCTCTCTCAATATATCATGTGTATCTGAAATTACCGCAATACGCATCCTATCTCACCGCACCAATCAGATCTTTGATATCCGAAATCCCGTTTTTCTCCAGATAACGCTCTATGCCATCCACGATCTCCATGGTGACAGCCGGGTTTGCAAAATTGGCTGTGCCGACACTGACCGCCGTGGCGCCTGCGAGAATCATCTCCAGCGCATCCTCCGCGCTGCAGATACCGCCCATGCCGATGATCGGTATGTTGACCGCCTGCGCGGTCTGATATACCATGCGCACCGCGACCGGGTGCACAGCCGGTCCGGAAAGCCCGCCGGTTTTGTTTGCGATGGCGAATGTTCTCCGGTTCACATCAATCTTCATACCGGTCAGCGTGTTAATCAGGGAAACTGCGTCCGCGCCCCCCGCCTCCGCGGCTTTCGCCATGACGGTGATGTCCGTCACATTGGGGCTCAGCTTCATAATAACAGGCTGGCGCGCCGCTTTTTTGCAGGCCTTCGTGATGGTCTCCACCGCTTTCGGATCCTGGCCGAAAGCAATGCCGCCCTCTTTCACGTTCGGGCAGGAAATGTTGATTTCCAGCATATCAACCGGCTGGTCAGCGAGGCGCTCCACCACCTCACAGTAATCCTCGGTGGACCTGCCGCACACATTTACAATAATTCTGGTATCGAATTGCTTTAAAAACGGAATATCCCTCCGGATAAACACATCAATGCCCGGATTCTGTAGGCCGATTGCATTCAACATACCGCCGTGCACTTCCGCAATCCGCGGCGTCGGATTTCCCGGCCACGGGACATTGGCTACCCCCTTGGTGACTACGGCGCCCAGGCGGTTCAGATCCGTAAACTCAGAAAATTCTTCCCCGGAGCCAAAGGTACCGGAGGCTGTCATAACCGGATTCTGAAACTCGACTCCGGCGATTGTCACTTTCATATTTTTCACAGTTCCACCTCCCGCGCGTCAAAAACCGGCCCTTCCTTGCAGATGCGCTTATTGTGTACATTGGTGTGTCCGTCCACCTCCACGGATTTGCAGACGCAGGCGAGACAGGCGCCGACACCGCAGGCCATTCTCTCCTCCAGGGAAATCCAGCACTCGATATCATTCTCCTGCGCGTAGGCTTTCAGCGCACGGAGCATCGGCGTCGGGCCGCAGGCATAAATCACATTCGCCGTAAGTGCGTTGGCACGGATTGCATCCAGAACGTTTCCTTTTGTGCCGACGCTGCCATCCTCGGTGGCGATATAGATACCGTTTGCGGCGAGAACAGCTTCCGCTTCACATTTTTCCAAATCACTGTTCCTCTCGTTCTGCCCTGGTTTCACGCCGGAGCCATTCTGCTCCAGAAAATCCTCCTGCAAAAACAGGTTGCTGTCCCGATAGCCGAGGATAATCTGTTTCTCACAGTCCAGCTGCTTCGCAAGTTCGAGCAGAGGTGGGATACCGATGCCGCCGCCTACAAGAAAAGCCTTTCGGTTTTTCTGATCTTCCAGCGGGTAACCGTTCCCCAACGGTCCCGTCACGCGCAGGTTTTCTCCGGCCTGTTTCCCGGAAAACTCTTCCGTTCCCTTTCCCGCGATACGGTACACCATGCGCAGCGCTTTTCTCTCCCGATCTATCTCGCAGATGCTGATGGGTCGCGGCAGCAGGCGGCTTCCGTCTTCACAATATAGGGACAGGAACTGCCCCGGGCGGGCATGCTCTGCTATTTGCTTCGTCTGTATCCACAGGCTGTAAATACCCGGAGCAAGCTCCTGCTGAGACAAAATCAGCGCCTGCTCCTGAAATTTTTCTGACATAAATTCTCCTTTCAGTGTCTATTTTTCACTTTCCGATAGTTTCGTCCGTTTCTTCTCTGCTGTTCTACGGACTAAATTCCGTTTTTCGACGTTTTCGTCCGTTTCTTCTCTGCCGCTTTACGGACCAATTTCTGGTTTTCAGCGTTTTCGTCCGTATTTTCCCAACCGCTCTACGGACTAAATTCTGTTTCTCGGCGGTTTCGTCCGTATTTTCCCAACCGCTCTACGGACTAAATTCCGTTTTTCGACGTTTTCGTCCGTTTCTTCTCTGCCACTCTACGGACTCTTTTCTGGTTATCAGTAATTTCGTCCGTATCGTCATCGTCCCGCTCATACCCTGTTAGATTTTCCCTTCCAACGCTCCGCGGATATCCGCAATCATATCCAGCACTGCCTGCCGCGACGCATCCGCGAAATGCTCCGCGCCGAAACGCGCGTACGCCTCCTGCTTATAGGCCGCGATGATACCGCGGGAAGAGTTTACGATGGCGCCGAGGCCGTCCTCATTAAAATAGTGCACCAGATCCTTTCCTTTTCCGCCCTGGGCACCGTAACCCGGCACCAGGATAAAGCTTTTCGGCATCACCTGACGGAGCACTTTCCCGATCTCCGGATAGGTAGCGCCCACCACAGCACCGATATAACTGTAGGAATCACCCATGCATTCCTCGCCCCAGGCGGCCACTTTCTCCGCCACATGCTCGTACAGAGGCTTGCCATCAACCAGGCGGTCCTGGAACTCGCCGCTGGACGGATTGGAGGTCTTTACCAAGATAAACAAACCTTTTTTCTCCTCCTGGCACACTTTTACAAAAGGTTTGATGCCATCTGTGCCAAGGTAAGGATTCACTGTGATAAAATCTTCATTAAAAGCGGAGCAAACCTGGCTTCCCACACGGACTTTTCCGAGATGACCCGCGGCGTAGGCCGCCGAAGTCGAGCCGATATCGCCGCGCTTGACATCTCCGATGACCACCAGGTCTTTCTCATGGCAGTAATCCACGGTCTTCTGAAAAGCTTGCAATCCCTCCACTCCGAACTGTTCGTACATTGCCACCTGCGGCTTGACCGCCGGAATCAGATCATAAGTCGCGTCGATAATTTCCTTATTAAATCTCCAGATCGCGTCCGCCGCGCCTGCCAGTGTCTCCCCATACTCCGCAAAAGAAGCTTTCTGTATCTGCTCCGGCACATAGTCCAGCATCGGGTCTAAGCCCACCACGATCGGTGCGCCTGTTTTCTGAATCTTTTCTGTTAATCTGTTAATCATATCCTTTTCCCTCCCGGCCCGGATTATCCCGGACCTGACTGTTATCTATTATATCTCCACTCCGTCACCTTACAACTGTCGATGCAGACGACTTCAAAAAAGCTACCCGCTTTCACAACGATGTTCTTCTGTTACAACCCGGCAATTATTTTTCACACGAGTTAGATACCATTACCCAATTTCCTGACTCTCACGGAAAACAGCTTTTCCGTCTATGACAGCCACCATCACTCTGCCTCCTGGCTCTCCCGGAAAACTACTTCCCCATCTATCACGGTCGCCATCACTTTCCCGGTCACTTTCTGTCCCGCAAATGGCGTATTTTTCCCTTTCGAGAAAAACTTCTCCGGGTCTATCACCCACTCGCTTTTCGGGTCAAACACGGTGAGATCCGCCGGAGCGCCAACCTCGATCACGCCCTTTTTTACCCCCAGTATCTGCGCCGGATTGTAACTCATCTTCTCCGCCATCTGCATCACAGTCAGCAGTCCCGGCTTCACCAGGTGTGTGTACGTCAGCGCCGCTGCCGTCTCCAGGCCCACAATACCAAACGGCGCTTTCCAGATGCTCTGCGCTTTCTCCTCCGCAGAATGAGGCGCGTGGTCTGTAGCGATCACATCCATAACATTCTCCGACAGTCCGCGCCGCAGCGCCGTGACATCCGCCTCCGTCCGAAGCGGCGGATTCATCTTGTAATTGGCATCATCCCCGTCAATTTCATCCGAAGTCATGGAAAAATGATGGGGGCAGACCTCCGCGGTCACACGCACGCCGTCTTCCTTTGCCAGCCTGACCATCTTTACACTGTCCTCCGTGGAACAGTGGCAGAGATGGAGGCGGACTCCCGTCTCCTTCGCCAGCAGAATATCCCGGGCAACAATGATGTCCTCCACCGCATTCGAGATACCCGGCATACCCATGGAAGCGGATTTCTCATCCATGTTCAGCACGCCGCCGTGCACCAGATTGATATCCTCGCAGTGCGCCAGAACCGTCATATTCTCCTCCGCCGCAATGCGCATCGCATCGCGGTAAAGGTCAGAATTCATCACCGACTTGCCGTCCTCACTGAGACAGATGCAGCCTGCCTGCGCCATGCCGCGGATGTCGGAGAGTTCCTCCCCGCGCATCCCCTTTGTCACGGAACCAACCTGCAGCACATGAACCGGCGTCACCTCAGCTGCCCGGTTTTTTACGTATTCGATCACTTCCGGGCAATCCGCTACCGGCTTCGTATTGGGCATAGCGACAATTGTCGTAAACCCGCCGTGCGCCGCTGCGGCTCCTCCCGTGGCGATATCCTCCTTGTAAGTCAGCCCCGGATCCCGCAGATGCACATGCATATCAATAAACCCCGGCATGCAGTAAGCGCCGCCGGCGTCCAGAACGGTGTCCGCTTCCTCTCTGATCGTTGTATCAATTCTCTCGATCACACCGTCTCTCACCAGAATATCCGCATGCTTTTCTGACTTGTCGCCGGGATTCAATACAATCCCGTTTTTAATTAAAAGTGTCATATCACGCACCCTTTCCCGGATTTGATTCCTGCAGGCAAACAAAAAACAAATCCTTCCTAAACTCTCTCCATCCAAAAAAGTATAACATACCGCAGACGATAGCCGCAACCAGGAAAATCTGTGTTTTTGTTTTATGTTTTACTTCGGTGCCTCCGCCTGCGATTCACAGGAAATCACCCCCAACCGGATGAAAACAGGATACAGATAACTTGCGCCGAACACACCCAGCTTTTTCGGCCCGCTCACTTTCCCCTCCATTTCAACCGCTTTTTTGTAAGCCATCTCTATACTGCTTCTGGTAATGCTCTTCGACTTCCGGTCCACAAACATCTCCCCGCCTTTCAGCGTATACCGGAACAGTAGTTTTTTGCTGGTATAAAAAGGGACATTCTCAAACAGCTGCAACGCTTTCCATAAAATATCCGCGTCATCGTTTTCACGCAACTCCGTGCAGATCTGTTCACGCCTGCTCTGCAGATCTATAAAAGCCGATTCCTGCTCTCCTTGCTTTTTTACGCAAGCCGGCTCCTGCTCACTCTGCAATTCAACCTCAACATTCCTCAGGCTCAACCTTATCCCTTCTCTCCTTCTTTTTTCCTCTATTCTAGTAAACATTTTCCCACCAGTCAACAACTGCAACTTGTTACCAGCCAGACTGCGAACGAAGCATCCTCCGCGAGTTCACATTCTGAACACAATTCTCTAAAATAATCATCACATTTTCCCTGTATGATTTTATCTGGCAATTCATTACAGCAATGTAAAAGGGAATAAAATATAACACCTGGAGGTTATTCTATGAGCAGTAAAGAAAAGAGTAAAACCACAGCGGATATCACACCGGAAAACCTGGAAAAAGCGATCGACAAATACCAGCGGCAGGATGTCATGCGCATGCTGAAGGGCGGCGTACTATCCGGGCTGGACGATGAGAAAAAAGCAGAGATGTACCACAGACTGGCCGGGCTTCGCAGCCTGGAGATCATGGACGTTCTGAGCAAACAAAAAGAGCCTTTCACAGCCGACATGCTGAATCTTGATTTTGAGGTATTTCAGAATCGCAATTTTGTCCGGGACGTCTTAAATAAATACGGAAAAAAGTTTGACTACAGCAATGAAGATGAGTGTAATAAACTCTTTGTACTGGCCTGCACCGTCGACGATGAAAAGACAGTAAAAGCTCTGATCCGGCAAAAGAAGGCTGCGGACAGCTATCCCCTGATCGGCGCTGCTTCCCTGCCGGTATTCGAACAGATTTCGCTGATACAGAGCGGGCAGATTCACGATGACGCGCGTGTGCAGCTTTACCTGCAGGCTTTTCTCTCTGATGAAGTGGAAAAAAAGCTTGCCTACATGGATGAAAATAAAATTGACTATTTTCTGAAAAACACGGACGGCAAAACAGCTGCCGATCTCCTGGAAGAGCGGGTTAAGACATTTAAGTACGGGAACAACAAAAAAGGCACCATGCAAAAACGGCAGGAAGAGCAGACGCTCAAACTGCTCAGGAAAATCCAGTTTGACCGGGAACATCCTGTAGAAAAAAAGATGTCTGTGAAAAAGCTGATTCTCATCGCCTGCATCTGCATCGCGGCAGCCGCTGTGATCGGCGCTCTCGCCGGGCGCGCCTACGTCAAAAATAATGCGTCTTCAGAAACGGAAGACAGCTCCGCTGAAGAAGAAACCGTAACCGACGACAGCTCTGCTGACGCAGAAACCACGGAAGATACCTCCGCAGATGATGAGGTTGCCGCAGACGATACTACTTCTGAGGAAGATACAGCCTCTGACGATACCGATACGGACGAAACTACGGATACAGAGGATTCCACATCCTACTCTACCGATACCTCCCTCGTGGTGGCGGACGGCGACACCGTCAACATCGACTACACCGGTTATATTGACGATGTGGCTTTTGACGGCGGCAGCACAGACGGCGCAGGCACAGATCTGGTCATCGGCTCCGGCAGCTACATTGATGATTTTGAAGACCAGCTGATCGGGGCAAATGTGGGGGATACCGTCACTGTGACCGTGACTTTCCCTGAGGACTACGGCGTGGATGATCTGAATGGTCAGGAAGCCGTCTTTGAGGTAACAATCAACGGAATCTATGAATAACTATATGTAATTGCATGCGCAGGCTCACTTCCCAAAGAGCCTGCGCTTTTTTTCATACGGCTCCACTTTCACATCTGTCACCTTATATCCGGTCTGGTTGACAGCGGAGCGGATCCTCGCCACGTCCGGGGAGTCATCCAGAATGATTTCCGCAGTTCCCTTCGTGTGGGAGGCGGATACCTTTGCTCCCTTGTCAACTGCCTTGCGGATTGCGTCGCAGACATGCGTCTCGCACATCCCGCAGGCCATTCCGTCGATTGTCAAAGTGATTTTATTCATATTCGAAACTCCTCTCTGCTGCTCTCCGATCGCAGCGCACAAATTTATTTGTCCTGCACGCTTTCCTGATGCGGGTTTTTATCATACGTCTTTTTTGTTTCAAACTTTCCCGCACGCATTATTTCATGTCCTTTCCTGTGCGACATGGTTTGTCAGGGCAACATAAGTGTAGCATCAACTAACTCTTTTTTCAATATCTTCTCTTTTTATTTTTTTACTTGTCATACGAATCTGCTTGTTCTATAATGAAAAAAGGCAGAAAGGAATTGCTATGACAATTGACATTCAGAATTTATTGGACAGCATTTTAGAAAGTCTCTCACGCATCAAATACATACGTCCCGAGACCATGCCCGACATCCAGCTGTATATGGATCAGATCACGTCTTTCATGGAAGATCAGCTCGCTCCATCCAAACGCTATAAAAGTGACAAGGTTCTGACCAAGGCTATGGTCAATAATTATGTCAAAAACGATCTGCTTCCCCCGCCCGAGAAGAAGAAATACTCTAAAGATCACCTTTTGACACTGATCTTTATCTACTATTTTAAGAGCGTCCTCTCCATTCAGGACATCCGAAGCATTCTGAATCCGGTCACCGAGACATACTGGTCCGATAACTCTCCTTCTCTGGAGGAGATCTACAGCCTGGTCTTCTCTCTGGAGGAACCGGAGGTAGAGCGCATGAAAGAAAGCATCCGCGAGGAGTTCACGATCAGTCAGGAGGCGGTCAGTACCATGGAGCACCTCGACGAAAAAGATGCGGATTTCCTGCAGAAGTTCGTATTTATCTGCCTGCTGAACTTTGATGTCTATGTCAAAAAGCTTCTCATGGAAAAAATCATAGATTCCATGCAGGAACCGGACCCGAAAAACAAAAAAAAGAAAACAGACAGCAAAAAGACCGATTCCTGAAAAGGAACCGACCTTTTTGCTGTCACACTGATTTCATAAAATTATTTCTTCGTCCACGCTTTTTACGTTTTTATCCGTGCCATCACACTCTGTGCAATCGCTGCTCATTCTATTCTTCGCCGAGCCGCTCAAGGACCATATCATATCCGTCGTTCCCGTAGTTGAGAGAACGGTTCACCCGGCTGATCGTCGCCGTCGATGCTCCCGTCTTCTCCGCAATATCGAGATATGTCCTCTTCTGGCGCAGCATCCGCGCCACCTCGTACCGCTGGGACAGCGATAAAATCTCATTGATCGTACATACATCCTCAAAAAACGAGTAACATTCTTCCCTGTCCTTCAGACAAAGGATCGCATCAAATAAATGATCTACCGCTTCCGTTCTGATTTTTTTGTTCATATCATACTGCCTCCTGATACTGCTTAACTCATCCGAAACGTGCCGCCGGGACACTCTGTCTATGCAGAATTTTAACACAGTAAAATCTTGAAGTAAAGAGGCGATTTTTTTATCTTAGTAGAAAAGACCTGTCGCAGGGCGACACTTTTTTATCATTTCCCCAGCCGTATCACATTCCAGCTCTTTGGCTTCAGTACCGCCGTAAGCCTGCCGTCCTCAATCCTGCTCTCATCGCTCTTCTTCGGACACACGTTATCGGGGCAGAGCTGAGTATTGACCGCTTTCAGATCCGGTTCTGCCAGCTCAATGTGCTCCAGAATCCTGTAATCCGCATATTGCCGCAGGTCACAGCTCACTGTCATGGATTCCTCCAGATCCTTATTCACGGCAAAAACCGTCAGAGTCTCTTTCTCCTCATCCGTCAGCACGACCGCATCCAGGAAAGGTGCATCCCCGTAAACACTCTCATAGGACGGCACATCCACCACCGTCTGCAGCACCGCTCCCCGTCCGTAGACGCTCGCATACATATAGGGATAAAAAATCGTCTGCCGCCAAGCTCCTGTGTCGGAGGTCATAATCGGCGCGATCACGTTCACCAGCTGTGCCAGACACGCAATTTTTACCCGGTCCGCATGGCGGAGCAGTGTGATCAGCATGCTTCCCACCAACAGAGCGTCCTCCTGGTTATAAACATCCTCAAGCTGATGCGGAGCCTGTATCCAGCGCTCCAGCTTTTTATCGTCCTCATTGGAATGATACCAGACATTCCACTCATCAAAGGAAAGATTGATCTGTTTTCTGCTTCGTTTTTTCGCCTTCACGCAGTCACAGATCGACACAACGGAGCGGATAAAATCATCCATCGCGACGCTGCTCGCGAGGAAGTCCGGCGTTTTGTCCTCCGGGTTTCCATAATAAGTATGAAGAGAAAGATAGTCCGCCTCGTCATAGCAGTGCTCCAGCACCGTCTCCTCCCAGGAGCCGAATGTGGGCATGGACAGAGATGAGCTTCCGCAAGCCACCAATTCAATCTCCGGATCCACCATGCGCATAATCCGCCCCGTCTCCTCCGCCAGACGCCCGTACTCCTCCGCCGTCTTGTGTCCCATCTGCCAGGGTCCGTCCATCTCGTTCCCGAGACACCACAGCTTAATGCCATAGGGATCCGCCGCACCATGACTCCGGCGCAGATCGCTGTAATAAGACCCTTTTTCTATATTACAGTATTCGATCAGGTTTTTCGCGTCCTCCGCGCCCCGGGTTCCCAGGTTAACTGCCATCATCGGCGAAGTCCCTGCCTTTTTACACCAGTCCATAAACTCATTTAATCCGAACTGATTGCTCTCAATCACGCTCCAGGCCAGATCCAGCTTCCGCGGCCGCTGCTCTTTCGGTCCGACGCCATCCTCCCAGTGATAACCCGAGACAAAATTCCCGCCCGGGTAACGCACCAGCGGAACCTTCGCTTCCCGGATCAGGGCAAGGACATCGCTGCGGAATCCCTGCTCATCTGAGAGCGGGCTGCCCGGCTGATAAATTCCCCCGTAAACCGCCCGGCCCAGATGCTCGATAAAAGAGCCGTATATCCGCTCATCCACATCTGCGAGTTTAAAATTGCGATCAATATGTATGGTTGCCTGCTTCATAAAACCTCCCGTCCGCCGCCCTTTTCCGGCGGCACCAGCCATAGTAATAAAGTGTCGCCTGCGACACTTCGCGCCCATGTATTTCCGAAACTGATTTTATCTTACCATATCGCCGCCGGTTTTGGTACCCTACTTTTCACAGGGTTCGCATAAAATCCAAAAATCCAGAAGATTTATTCTACAGGAAGAACCCACTTTACAAAAGATCATTTTCTGTTATTATTTTAAAGTAATAATTTATGAAATCGGGGAGGAAACACAAAATGAAACAAAGACGAAACAAACTTATGACCATGCTGCTTCTGGGAAGCTGCATGACAGCTGCACTGCTCTCTGCCGGTTGCGATGGCGGAACTACGCAGAAGGAAACCCATCAGGAGGAAGAAACCTCTGCGGCAGCGGAAACGGAAGCAGAAGAGACGGGGGAAGAAGCTGAGAATACCGAAAGTCAGGAGACAGAAACAGAAAACCAGGAAACAGTGTCGGAAAACCAGGAAGCCGAAGGAGCCGGCGACACCGCGGCAACAGCATCCGAATGGGCGACTCTTTATGCCGATTATCTGGAATCTTCTGACGCAAAAACAGGTACCTATTATACGATTTACCTGAACAACGACGATATCTCGGAGATCATCTACGCCATCGGGGATTCGGGGGATACCAACGGCAGCATGCTCTATATAGAAGACGGCGAGGTAAAAGAGCTGGAACTTGGAAATAAATATTCAGATTTTATAGAAAAGAGCGGCTACCTGTGGGATAATTCTGTATCAGATAACCAGGAAAGCTTTTTCCTCTATTCCCTTGACGACGCGGGCAGCCTGCAGATTCTGCATGAAGGTATCTATGCATGGGATCATGACCAGGGTACATCATCCTATACATGGGACGGGACAGAAGTCACCACTGAGGAGTATAGTACCAACCAGGCAAATGTAGCACCAGCTACCATCTTAGCGGACATGCCGGACGGCACCGTTTCCAGTATGATCGGCCAGACAGAATCCTATGTTCTGTTTACGGAAGTGCCGGAGTCCACGCTCTCTTTCGAAGGGACTGCAGCACTGGTCGAATACCTGCAGACCTGCTAGTAAGATAAAAACCACACCCCTGTGAATTGCTGCTCCACAGGGGTGGTTTCTTTATTTCTCCGCCGCGTTCTCTGCATACACAGTCGTCACCAGGTCTTCATACACCGGACGGCCCGTCAGCTGATCTGCACTCTCCAGAATATCCAGCAACAGTTCATAGCTCTCCTCCGTAAAAGTAAGATCGCTCTTCCACGTATCCTGCTCCAGATAGCGGGCGACAATCATTTCCAGACTCTCCGCATCTGTGTCGGGGAACTGCGCCGCTATGGAATCCGCAATCTCGCCGGCCGTGTGTGAGCCGACATATTCCATCCCTTTCTGCAACGCATTGGTAAACGCCTGAATCACATCCGGATTTTCCTCGATAAAACTGGATTTTGCACTGAAAGCGGTATAGGGAACGTAACCGGAATCAACACCCAGGGAAGCCACCACATAACCGGCGCCCTCTTTCTCCAGAGAAGTGGCATAAGGCTCAAACTCCACCGTATAATCCGCCGAATTGCTCATAAAGGCAGCTGCGGTGGAGCCGAAATCAATGCTCTTGTCGATATTCAGATCCGTATCCGGATCGATGCCATTCTGCTTTAGGATATACTCAAAAACCATTTCCGGCATGCCGCCTTCTCTTCCGCCCAGAACCTCCGTTCCAACCAGGTCGCTCCACTCAAAATCATCCATCTCTTCCCGCGCCACCAGAAAATTTCCGGCTCGCTGGGTAAGCTGTGCAAAGTTCACCACCGCGTCGTTGGCGCCCTCATTAGCCGCGTAGACCGTGGTCTCCGGTCCCATAAACCCGATATCCGCCTCGCCGGACAGCACCGCCGCCATCACCTTGTCGGCGCCGTAGCCGCAGACCAGATCCAGATCAATGCCCTCCTCCTCAAAATAGCCCTCCTCGATGGCCACATACATCGGCGCGTAGAAGATGGAGTGGGCAACCTCATTTAAGGTCACTTTTGCGGTCTCAGTGCGTGTTTTCTCCGTATTTCCGTATTCGCCATCCACCTCTTCTGTTTCTCCGATATTCGCTTCCTCCTCAATATCGGTCTCCATTTCCGTCGATGTCTCTGCAGCGCCGTCCGTCTTCGAGCATCCGGCCAGTAAAAAAGATGCAGCAAGCGCCGTTGAGAGGCAAAATGCAACACAGACTTTTCCTGTCTTTTTCATGATAAATCCCTGATACTGTTTTAATTCATCATATGAATAAGCGGCGCATTGTGTGACTGACTATAAAAACCCAGGAAGCAGCTTTAGACATACACAGTCGATAAACTCATAATTTACATGGATATATACCACACTCTCGCCAGAATCATCCTCAACTGAGCAGTTCCAGCAGCTCTTCCTGCGACAGGCTTGCAAGCGATGCGCTCTCCCCGGCGAGGACCTGATCCGCGAGATTCTTCTTCTCCTCCTGCAGCTTCATGATCCGCTCCTCAATCGTTCCTTTCAGGATAAGACGGTACACCGTGACCTGCCTTGTCTGCCCGATTCGGTGGGTGCGGTCCGTCGCCTGATTCTGTGCGGCAAGGTTCCACCACGGGTCGTAGTGGATGACGACATCCGCTCCCGTCAGGTTCAGCCCGTTGCCGCCTGCCTTGAGCGAGATCAGAAACACCGGGACGTCCCCCTCGTTGAACTGGTGCACCAACCGGATGCGCTTTTCCTTAGACGTGGAACCGGTCAGGATATAATATGGAATCCCCTCCGCTTTGAGATCCTCCTCAAGAAGCGCGAGCATCGATGTAAACTGCGAGAAAAGAAGCATCCTGTGCCCGCCGTCCATCGCCTGCCGGATCAGTCCCATGACCGCTTCCCGCTTTGCACTCTCTTTGTGATAATCCTCGTAAAGGAGTGAGGGATCACAGCAGATCTCACGGATTTTTGTAAGCTGTGCGAGGACTTTCACCTTTTCTGTTCCAAACGCCCCATCCAGAATCTTATTCCTGAGTTTCAGGACTTCCGCGTCATAGAGCTTCTGCTGTTCTCCGGAAACCGGCACATAACGCACCTCCTCAAGCTTTGCGGGGAGGTCTTTTAAAACATCCTCTTTCCGTCTTCTCATGAGGAAAGGCGACGTCATTTTTCTGAGTTTTTCCATTGCGTCCTGATCTTTGTTCTTCGTGACGGGAACCGCAAATCTCTGCTCAAATTCTTTCTGGGAATACAGAAAGCCCGGCATCAGAAAATCAAAAATACTCCAGAGTTCAGAGAGGCGGTTTTCGATCGGCGTTCCGGTCAGTGCGAGGTGATGCCCTGCGCTCAATGTCTTTACAGCTTTCGATACAGCTGCGCCCGCATTTTTAATATACTGCGCTTCATCAAGGATCACATAAAAGAAATCTTTCCCCGTAAGTTCCGCGATATTCCGCTTCAGCAGATCGTAAGAGATAATGTACACCTGCGTTGTTTCCCACGCTGCGAGAGCTTTTCTCCTTGCCGCCGCACCGCCGGCGATCGGTATCACCCGGATATCCGGCGCGAATTTCGCAAACTCCTCCTGCCAGTTATAGACAAGAGAAGCGGGGCAGACCACCAGGGAGGGCTGCTCCGTCCCCGGTTTTCCCTCATCGTAGTCATATAAAAGAGCGGCTATCGTCTGCAGCGTTTTTCCCAGGCCCATCTCATCCGCCAGAATCCCGCCGAATCCGGCTTCCTCCAAAGTCCTGATCCATTTAAAACCCAATGCCTGATATGGTCTTAAGGTTCCGGCAAGCTGTTCCGGAGGTTCGCTCTCAGAATCCCGGATTGTCTTAAAATTGCGGATTATGCCGCGATATACCCTGTCTCTTGAGGAATAAAGCGCGTCATGCTCTTCCAGGAACCGGTCGAGATACAATGCTCGGTAAAGCGGCACTTTCGCGCTTTTTTGGATCACATCTTCCGGACTCAGATCAAGTTCCCTCATAAAATCACTGATCTGGGACAGCTGGTCGTCCTCCGCCAGATCCAGAAAATCCCCGGATGAGAGCACATGAAACCGTCTCCTCCGACGATAGCTCTGCAACACTTCCAGCAGCTCCGTCTCCGAAATCCCGGAGGATGTCAGTGACAGATCAAGAATACCGCTCTCCACGGAAACGCCGACCTTCACTTTCGGAATAGGAGCGACCGTAAACTTCCGGAACGCTTCCGATCCATGTACCGTGCCATACTTTTCCAGGACAGCAATGCCGGACTGCAGAAAATCAAAAAGCTGCTCATCATTCAGGACATCAGAAAAGACTCCGTCCGCGCCGGGCGATGTATGGTGCATCAGGCTCCCGATTACGTCGGCAACCCGTCTTTCCTGCTCGACATCCCGGTACCCGTCTGTCTGATCTGCGACGCAGAGCGTGTAGACGCTTTCCGCGATTCCTGATTTCTCCCGATCCTCCTCTCCGTGACGGGCTTTTTCAGCGTCCTTCGATTCCCCGCGGTTTTTCTCCCCGTAACGGATCTTTTCTACAGCTTCAGGGTTCTTCCGATTTTTCTCCCTGTAACGGACCTTTCCCACACACCGCATAAAATGAAACGCTTCCCCGCTCATTTCCATCCCTTTCGATGTGCCGGAACTGTCACCCGCCGGCAAATCCGGTGTCTCACAGTCAAGATAGAAGTCAAAATGCGGCTCGGGAGGCAGATATCCCTCCGCCTCCTTCTCGCAGTTATCCGTGAAATCAACCGACGGATTCTCTAAAAAAGCCGGGACAACACGGTAATAAAATTCCTGCAGGCTCGGAAGACCTACCTGAAACCGGAAGTATCCGGAGGAATCCGCGACAGCGTCAAACGGTCTGACGATCTCCTGCTCTTTCCCGGTGATCCGCGAAAGGCCATCTGCATTGAGAGTATAGCGGTGGGAACCGCTGCCATGAAGCAACACGGGGATCAGGCCGTGTACCACAATTCCGGAAAATACACCTTTTGCATCCGTCAGGCGGTCGCAGGTCAGGGAAAGCCGGATACTCCTGTGCCCCACCGGAATCTCCTTACTTGCCACCCCATTTGTTTTATCCTGATATTCCGCGTTTTTCCCCTCCCAGATATCATAGAAATTATCCAGAACCGCACCTTTAAAATCCAGGTTCGACGTCACATTAATCGTCCTGACGCTGCGTCCGGAGCGCCAGTTTTTCTCCATGATCTGCGAATTAAGGTCGGAGACATCGCCGACTTTTCTCTGCAGGAAATCATAAAGTCCGGCCGAACGTTCCGTAAAGTCATATTCCGCAAAATCAATGCGTTCCGTCTTCGACAGAGTAAATTCATATCTGCCGACGCAGGCGGCAACCAATTCCCTGATATTGCGGACTACAATCGTCTTCCCTCCCGCTTTCTGTATCCGGAAGCTGAGCTTTGCCTCCCCGGCTTCGATGATAATGCGGGGGTACAGCTCTACAGCTTTATTCCTCTGCAGTTCGGTGAGATCCGCCTTCCGAATAGTTTCCCGACTCGCTTCCTCCAGGCTCATGAAAAATGTCTTTGCTTTCTCATCTGTGAGATCGTCTGTCTCCTCCGCCAACTGATCGGTCTCATCCCAAAGCAGTTTGCACAGAACCAGACCGTTTATATTAAGATAGTGCTCCGCCATAACCCGGCCGTCAGGATTCTCTTCAAATCCGTTCTGCATTTCTTCATCAGAATACCCGTCCCAATAAAAATCTGACCTGTCCTCCCCGTCAAGATATCCGTCTCTGGCTTCCAGATACAGACTGTTTCCTGTCAGGCGGGCGCTTCCCGCCGCAAAGGAGTAATTGAACAGCGAATCGCGTTCCTGGAGCTTCGCCAGAAATGTCCGTGTGCCGTCACGGCCTTTCTCCTCATTTGCGCAAATATAAACCGCTTCCGGGTGATTTTTAAGAATATCATCCGCCATACGCATCGAGTACTGATCCGTCACATAATTCTTCAGGGCGGCTCTCATGTCATAAACGGCAATACCGGCAGGATCTTTGCGCCCCCGAAAAAAATCAAGGGCGGGACACGGCGTGAGTCCATATTTTTCGCGCAGACGCGCCTGCTCTTCCCATTTCTTTTTCTTCCTGATGCCACGGATTCGCTCCCGGCTGTCATATCTGCCCTCTTCCACGACGATAAGACCGCCGTTTTGCTGCTCCATGTGGTACAGGACAGCAGCCTCATGGCAGCACAGCCTTCCCTTTTTTCCTTCCGGACAGCCGCAGGTAAAAAACGACGGTTCCAGCTCCGTATTCAGATTGAACGGCCATTTCCGAATGGAAACCGGGAAACACGGGTCATTGGAATACTGAGAATAATAAGGACTGTTATACGACAGGCGGCGTTTTTTTGAAATTCCCGCCGCACTCTTCTCTTTTTCGTCCGGATAATACTCCGCTTTCAGTCCATACCAGTCTCTCACAATCCTGATTCTCGACTGCATGGCATCACCAACTGCCTGCCTGATCACAGACTCGGGAAACAAATGGCGCCACCGGACAGGACTTCGGAGCGGCTCCTCCGATTCCGGATCCTCATTCAGGCGGAATTTCTCACGCATCTCATTCGTAATAATCAAATCTCTCCCCATCTGAATTTCTTTGCCCATCCTTTCCTCCGATCTGTCCGTGTACAAATTGAAATAATTGTACCATGAATCTGTCGTACGCACAATATTGTAAATACAAGATAATACACGATAAAAGATGATACACAAAAAGAGACCCTATGTCTGTACAACCTGCACAGGCAAAAGGCCTCATTTTTGTAATAAATTCTGAATAATTATAAATGAAATTCCCTAAGCAGCCTTTCCTGATATGCGCTATCTGCAGCGGCACGCGTGATGTCTTCCATCCTTCCAAGCTCCGCCAATTTAAGGATCAGGGCGTTAATTCTACCACGGCCTTCCGCACGACCTTCTGCACGTCCCTCTGCACGTCCCGCTTCCTGACCGGCAGCAAGTCCCCGGTCATAATAACTCTTCACCTGCGAATTATAATCGCGAAGCGCCTTCTCCCGCGCCTCATATTCCAGGCGTTTTCTCTCATCCGCACTCAATTTTTTTAAAGTCTCACAAGCCTCGCCGATATATTCATCTGTCTGTGCCATATCCTCGAACTCCTTCCTGCTTT
>JAJQAD010000146.1 GCA_021204005.1 Clostridiales bacterium | reverse complement strand
TCGGTGGAGGATATTATATCAGATTTGGAGTCGGGATTTCGATAGAATAAATTCCAGTTTTACGCACAAAAGCTGATCAGGAGAATCGTTATAATGGATACAGAGAATAAATCTTCCGGCAGGATATTTGCGGATAATAAAAAATACATCCTCCGCTTTTTGCAGAAAGATGATAAAGAAAATTATATGGAAACAACCATGCAAAACAGCGATTATCCAAGAGCCTATGATATGGATGGTTTCGCTGATTACTGCTGGCAGAACATACCCGAAGAAAACGAACTGATTTTCTGCATTATCGATAAGGCGACTGACACTTATTGTGGATTTTGCAATTTACGGCATACTGATACTGATACCCCAGAGGTAGGCATCAGTCTCCTCAGAGAACACCACTGTAAGGGCATTGGTTATCAGGCTTTGAGAATACTGATGGATACCTATTCCATCACAAATAAAGTTGAGTATTACATTGCAAAGGTTAGCGCGCATAACACGCATTCCCAACATTTAATGGAAAAATTAGGAGCTGTTCAGAGCGGCTGGGAAGACAGCGAGTTTAGGCAAGCAGTAAACGTATTAATGAGTAAACCGGATGATACGATTCAATATATTCTCGGTGATCTTCAGGAAAGGTATGAAGATGAGAACCAGCTAATTGTTTACCATCTTTGATTATATTTGGAAGCACCAAAAAATCCGATACACACAGGTTTATTAATTACAGGGGATGAAAAATATGAGTTATAAACTATGTAAAATATCTGCCTTGCTTCTTACGACGTTGGCGATTGCTGACTTTTGTTCCGGATGTGCTAATAGTAATATTTATGATAAATTAGAGGACACTTTCCAGAAAACATCTGATTCTTCAAATGTTCTCGACACATATGTGGATGATGTATTAACTCCGGAATATGGAAGCGTGTCAGAAAATGATTATAATTCAGACATACCAACCGGAGTAATGACATCATGCATTCGCGATTTCGATAATGATGGAAGTGATGAACTTCTTGTTTTAATGCTGGAAGCTGACGAAAACTCATATGGAACATCCCATAACCATGTATCTCTCCGTATGTACGAAGCAGAAGACGGGGAAGCTGTATTAACGGACAAGTATTCTGCTCTAGAGAATGTTTTTTTCGGCCTGTACGAAATAAGTGGAATTTTCTTAACCGACTATAACGGGCAGATTTATATTTGCGGCAGCTATTCAGATGCTGATTCCAGATGGTCTGATGGGGATATTTGGAATTCATTTGTACTCACATATGAAAAGGAAACTTTTGTTTCCAAATATGAAATTGAAAGAAGCAGCGCTGATGCGCCCAGTGATTCGTACTATTACACTCTTAGTGAAATGACCGAATTTCTTGACGAAATCGGCTTGGAAAATGAATCCAAATATTTTGGGGTGGACATTCCTTCGTTCCGAATGGCAGATGAAGAGGAAGAACTGTTAATGATGGTGGTCGGATCACCTGACGGAAAATTAGACCATTACAACCACACATTTAATAACCATGTCTATACCTTAAGTTACTCGGAGATAGTGGAATATAAAAGTTATGAAAACGATGAGGAATATCTGTGTCCGTTCAGTACCTTCTATTTGATAAATGAGGAAGACATGGAAATATTGGAATCCATTAATTCTGCTAATCTTCCATCCGGTAAAAGCCTCGCGCAAATGATGATCAATGAAATCTATGCAATACATGGTTATTCATTTTCTGATAGCAGCATGCAAAATTATTTTGAACAAAAAAGCTGGTACTATACAACGTATAATTCTGACATGGAAGAAATAAGCGAAACCCTGTCTGCACTCGAAAAAGAAAATATTGAGTATTTGACTACACTCACTTCAGAAACAAGCAGTTCTGAAACTTCTGAGGGAAAAACCGAAACTTCCTTTTCATTTTCGGATCTCTCAGGATATACATTTAATTTTTCGAGCGGTGCCGGTGCGTGGCGTACACAGCTTGTTGTTTATGCGGACGGAACATTTGCAGGTGCCTACTCTGATTGGAATGCCGGCTCTATTGGAGTCACAGACGATGGAACTGAATGGAATAGTGAATATTATTGGTGCTGTTTTAATGGGAAATTTTCAAACCTTAAACAGATAAATAATACCACCTGGTCTGCAGAAGTAGAATATTTAAAACAGGATGGCCAGACAGGTGATGAGGATATTTGGGGAAACGTACTATATATATGCAGTGATCCATATGGACTGGATGATGTGGAAACGGTATATTTTTACCTCCCGGAATCTACAGTAATTGATTTGCCGGAGGAATATGTAAACTGGGCGCATTTGGCTGGAGCAACAGAATCTGATTCTGATATACAGTTAGGCAGTTATGGACTATATAATGTAAACGGGCAACAGGGCTTTAGCAGTTCTTATGGAGCTACTGATTATTCTGACCTTGTTTATTATGATGAACGGATTTCTACTGAAAATGATTATATTTTGCCAGAAAGCAGTACAAAGGTTTATACCGCTGATGAACTTTCAGTGCTTACTGCTGACCAACTTCGTATAGCGAGAAATGAAATATATGCCAGACATCACTATATATTTGATGACGAAGATTTGCAGGAATATTTTTATAGCTGTGTGTGGTATTTTGGCATGATTCCAAGTGATGAATTTGACAGTTCAGTACTTTCAGATATAGAAAAGAAAAATATTGAGGTAATAAATAACGCCGAATCAAAATAGCTCAGATTCTTGAATGTGTCGGATTGCTATTCACAGATTTTTCAAATCCGCATCAAATTATCTTCACATGGGGCGGTTATGATTTCTAACAAACAACAGGAGAAACCTCCGCAAACATCCTGCTGTTATTAAAATAAAAATTCTTTTTCATGTTACGCCGGGCTGTATAGTCCGGCACTCCTTTTATATCCCACTGTAAAATATAATACCCATCCTTACATAGCCTGTGCGATTTATCACCGCATAGGCTTTTTTATTTTACCAGGATCGGAGGTGATGACATTGAAATATGGTTCACGATACGGACCGCCCCTCGAGCGCAGGGAGGATGGGTCGCTCTACCAGATGACTGAGGCACAGCAAAAGTTGGCGGCGCGTCTTGTCGAAAAGAACTGCTGCAACTACTGGCACGGCTCCTGCCTTCTGTTGGAGGACGGGGAAATGCGTTCCTGCCCGCAGCGGATATCCTATTCTGTCTGCTGCTGGTGGTTCCGGAACGCGGTGCTACCGTCCGCGCGGGAACTGGAAGCAGAGATTTTTAACAATGACCGGTTCAAACGATGTGTGCGGTGCGGCAGGAAGTATCTTCCCGGATCAAACCGGAACCTTTACTGCCCTTATTGTGCAGGCATGGTAAGGCGGCAGAAAGACCGGGAGCGGAAGTGGAAAATGCGGCACGAATGTCCGCATTTAGGCGCTTAAAAAGCAAGCAAAATCAAGGGTTTCAAATCCGGATTTTGGCATTTGCAAGGATTTTACCGCGAATGCCCGTTTTCGCATTTGAAATGCGGACAAAAAAGGAGGAGATGAACTTGGAACAAACATTAGTGATCACCGAGAAGCCCTCGGTCGCACAGAACATCGCAAAGGTGCTGGGGGCGTACAAACGGCATGACGGATACTTGTCCGGGAATGGCTGGGTGGTAAGCTGGTGTGTCGGCCATCTGGTCGAGCTGGCTGAACCGGAAGACTATGACAGCAATTATAAAAAGTGGAGAAAAGAAGACCTACCCATCTTGCCATCAAAATGGAAATATAATGTTTCCACAGCGACAAAAAAACAGTTTACCGTCTTAAAAAAGCTGATGCTTCGGGATGATGTCACGGCAACCATAAATGCTTGTGACTCAGGCAGAGAGGGGGAGCTTATCTACCGGCTGGTCTATCACCAATGCGGCTGCAAAAAGCCTTTTTCGCGGCTCTGGATCTCTAGCATGGAGGATGCCGCCATTCGGGAAGGCTTTCAAAACCTGAGGCCGGGAAGTGAATATGACCGCTTATTTGAAGCGGCGCTGTGCCGGGAGTGTGCCGACTGGATTGTCGGGATCAACGCCACCCGGCTTTTTTCTGTCCTGTACGGCAGGACACTCCATGTGGGGCGGGTGCTCTCACCCACATTGGCTATGGCGGTTGTCAGGGAAGCCGAGATCGCCGCATTCGTGCAGGAATCGTTTTATACAGTAGAGATTACACTCCCCGGAATGAAGGCAACCGGCAAACGGTTAAAAGAAAAAGAGACTGCTCTGCAGCTTACGGATGAATGTGCCGACAGCACCGCTACTGTTACAAAATACGAACGCAAGGAAAAATCAGAGAAGCCACCTGCATTATATGATCTGACTACCCTCCAAAGGGATGCCAACCGTCAGCTGGGATATACCGCACAGCAGACTTTGGATTACGCCCAGGGGCTGTATGAGAAGAAAATCATCACGTATCCCAGGACAGACAGCAGGTATCTGACGGACGACATGGAGGAACTCGTACCTGGCCTTGTGTCAGTGGCGGCAAGGATCGCAGGGTTCTATGATGACGAAGATGAAGATGAATTCTATGAGGAAGATGATAACATTTCCCGCCTGATCGATTCTTCAAAAGTCAGCGACCATCATGCGATCATTCCCACGATGAGCGCGGGTGAAAAGGAATTATCCGCCCTCCCTACCGGGGAACGGGAAATCCTGCAATTGATTGCTGTCCGGCTAGCGGAGGCGGTTGCCGGTTCCTGCAGATATGAAGAAGTTACGGCGGAGTTCGAGTGTTGCGGATCATCATTTACGGCAAAAGGTAAAACCATTCTGGAGGAAGGGTGGAAAGCTATTGAAAAAGTAGCTGAGGAATCCAGATCCAAACGTCAAAGCTCGAAGCGGAAAGCCAACAGTAAAAGTCGGCCGGACCATTTGGACAAATCCATGGAGGATGATGTTTCTCTCCCGGAAATGAATGTCGGTGACAGGTTCCCGGTAAAATCCGCGGATGTAAAAGAAGGTAAAACAAAACCGAAGCCGCATTATACCGAAGACACCCTTCTCTCAGCAATGGAGCGTGCCGGTGCAGAAGAAATTCCGGATGACGCGGAGCGCAAAGGGATCGGCACCCCGGCCACCCGTGCAGGGATCATTGAGCGGCTGGTGACGCGCGGATTCCTATCCCGTACCGGAAATGGGAAGACTAAATACCTGATCCCGACAGAAAAAGGTACTGCTCTTATCACGGTGCTGCCAGAGCAGCTGCAGTCCCCATCCATGACAGCCGACTGGGAGGAAAAACTGCTTGCGATTGAGCGCGGCGAATATTCCTCGGAGGAATTTATGGACGGGATCGCCGCAATGGTAATAGACCTGGTGGAAACGTATGAACCGGCGAAAGATTCTGCAGTGATCCTTCCGGCCGGCAGGGAATCCCTTGGAAAATGCCCTGCCTGCGGCTCGGATGTCGTGGAATATCCTAAGTCTTACTCCTGCACGAACCGCCAGTGTAAGTTTGCGCTCTGGAAGGAGAACTGATATTTTGAAGCCATCGGAAAACAGATGACTGAAAATACAGCCCGGCAGCTTTTGAAAAACGGCAGTATCCGTCTGAAACACTGTTATTCCAGGCGAAAAGACAAATATTTTGACACTACGGTCTCTATGGTTCTCGATCCGGACGGGAAAGTTCAGTTCCGGATGGGAAAAGATAACAAATGAAGGGAAGGGTGAACGGAATGGATATCAAAGCATGGGATGAAATTCATGGAGAAAAAAGCAGGGAAAACCTGCGGGATTTTTTGCGAAGCGATACAGACAGCTATCTAATCCTGCAACTGAAACGCGCGGATGAGACTGCACAAGAATCTTATATGAATTATTCCTGGCTGGAGGAAAACGGGTTAACCCCGCAGTTTTCTCATTATGGCGCTGTTTATGCAGGTACACTGCCATTGAATACAGATCCGGAGAAATTGTATGTGAAATTTAACATTGACCCTCCGGGAGATTATACTGGCCATTCGATGTCGGTTAGCGACATCATAGCGCTTAAAGTGGATGGCGTGGTAACCTGCTTTTACGTGGATGATCTCGGGTTTAAAGAACTGCAGGGATTTATCCCAGAGGGTTATCTGAAAAATGCGGAGATGGCGCTGGAGGATGATTACGATATGGTTGGCGACGGCATTATCAATAACGGGCGTAAAGATTCCGGCATAAATGAACGCCCTTCCGTCCTGGAGAAACTGAAAGAAACGTCAGGGCAGCCGAAGCCGGAACATTTACAAAAGGCAGCCAGCCGCAGCGCAGAAAGGGGTCTGGAATGAACTTTAGCAAAAAGGAACTGATACTGATGATGCTCTACAGCCCCGGCACACGGACGGGGCTGATCGCTGAACTTACAAAGATGCGCGGGCAACTGGGGACAAAGGAACGCGCCCTCCTTTCTCTGACTGATTCTGTATTGGAAAAACTGGATCAGATCACAGATGAGGACTTTGACGCGCTCCCGCTGTACCCGGATATCGGGCCGTGAGAAAGGAGGAAACCATGGCATCAAAATATGAATTTTACAGCCGCATGGCGAAAGAAACGGCTGCCGGCCTTACCAAAAGCCGCGAACAGTGGACTTCGTTCCTGAAAACTGCCGGACGGATGGGGAAATACCCATATGAAGACCAACTGATGATCTTCGCACAGCGCCCGGATGCCACAGCCTGTGCAGAGTATGACCTGTGGAACAGCACGATGCACAGGTATGTGCGGCGCGGAGCCAGGGGCATCGCCCTGATTGACAATAGCGGCGATTACCCTCGCCTTAAATACGTCTTTGATGTATCAGATACCGGAACCAGAAAGAATTCCCGTGACGTAAATCTCTGGGAGATGCGCCCGGAGCACGAAAAACCGGTACAGGACACACTGGATGCGGTATTTGATGTGTCTTCTGCAGATCCGTTCGACGTGCAGGTTGGGAACATCGCCTCATGGCTGGCCGTTGACTACTGGATGGACCATGAAGCGGAACTTGGCGACATCGTTGCGGGAAGCTATCTGGAAGGGTATGATGAAGACAACCGGAGGATGTCCTTTTTAAATGCGGCAGAGGTCAGTATTAAATACCAGGTCTTAAGCCGCTGCGTAGATGACCCGGACAGCTATTTTGACCCGGAGGAGTTTTCACCGGTCTTCGACTATAATACCCGGAAAGCAGTGAATGCCCTCGGGACGGCAGTCAGCCAGATTTCCCGCCGAATCTTCCGGGAGATCGAGGTCACCATCCGGAATTATGAGAGGAACCTGCGGGTGGAAGAAATCCTGGGATTACGGGAAGCTGCCAACGCTGATGGAAACGTACGGTCTGGTGGGCAGGAATTACCAAATGTCCCTAATCCGGGGACTGTATCAGAGACACATCCATCGGATGACCCGAAAATTCTTACAGGGACAGAAAGTAATAAAATCACTGAGGCTCACACCGAGACGGAAAGGAGTACAAGCCATGACGAAAGAACTGAATTACACACAGAACGGGGATTACCAGATCCCGAACCTGGTGCTGAAGGAGGAGAGCCGGGAGCCGCTCGGCAAGTATGGAAGGATGCGCAGGACATTCCTGCAGGAGAACCGGCCGATCCTCTACAGCGACCTGGTGCTGACCCAGCAGCTGTTCACACACCTGCGGGAGATCGACGAGACGGCTCACCGGAGGCTGGAGCAGATGATGGAGGAGCTTCTCACGAAGAACCCGGCACCGGAAAAGAAATCCCAGCCTATGCTCTGGGTGCAGCATATGAACAGCCTGAAAGCGCAGGCGGAGGAGATGATCCTGGCGGAGCTTATCTACAGCTGACCCTGGACCTTTTCCCTACAGAACAACAGCAGATAGAGCAGATTGATAAAGCAGCGGAGAGCGAAATGCCCTCCGCTCTTTCTTTTTCTGCGGAAGACATCGGTCATGTCCTCCGATTAGGCTGCGGAAGCTCGGAGCACCGCATGGAAATCGCGGTCGGATATATGACGGGGAAATCTACGGATGAGATTGTGGATTTGCTGAAAAGTAAGTACCTCGGCGGCACCGGCCTCCTGACGGATAGCGCCAGACTGTCGGCATGGTTTGGCGAGGATGGGATCCGGATATCAGAAGGTGACCGGGCGAGGTATGCCGGGCAGTTCCAGCTTGTTTCCTGGGAAGATGCTGCCGTGCGGATTGGAGAGCTTTTAGATACCGGGCGCTTTGCATCCAATGTAGAACTTGAGGAAGCTCCCGGACATTTCCGCACCCTGCTGGCTGAGTCCATCTGGTACCTGCGGCATGACCTGTCGGAGGATGCGTCGCAGATGGATTTTTTCCCCTCCATTGACCGGTACCGGAGCGGCGGCTTCCCTGATGAGACAGCAAAGCTCGCCGATGCGCTTGCAGATGCAGAGACCCTCCGGGCTGTGACATCGGAGGCAGAGCGGTTTTCTGACGCCTATGCACAGGTGCGCGGACTGCTCCGTTTCCATTATCACAATATTCCGGAAATCCTGGACGGCCTGCATTCCCTCTCCCACCCGTGGCGTGAATATGCTTCGGATCTGCCGGAGGTCCTAGAGGCAGGGCATTTCATCACAGAAGATGAGATTGACGAAGCACTCAGGCGCGGGAGCCAGATGTCGGGCGGAAAGATGCGGATCACTGAGTATTTTTCCGGAAGTCATACGACAAAGGAGCAGGCAGATTTCCTTCGTGAAGAATATGGCACCGGCGGCCATAGCGGCGCATTTTCAAACAACTCCGGCAGTTTTGAAGACCATGACGGGAAAGGGCTTCGCTTTACCAAACCGGGATGTGCAAATGTATCGCTTACCTGGAATGCTGCGGCAAAGAGGATTGCCGCTCTTATAAAAGAAGACCGTTATCTTACCTCTGCAGAAAAAGCACAGGTGAATGAGGCGCAGGCTGCCTCTGAGCCGGAAGAAGATCCGTTTGATGACATAGATCCGGTGCAGCTGCGGGAAGACCTGGAAAGGCGCGGCATTGTAAACGGACAGCTGGTAGACGGAGCACCGGAAAGCCCATTTGTCCGGGTGGTGATGGAGGATGTGGAACGCATTGCGGCAGAGGAAGCTGAAGAGCAAGGGACGCAGCAACAGGCTGCCTCTGGTGTAGGTGGGGATGATGCTCAGTCGCCATCTCCCAGTTGGGAAACAGGTGCAGGTGTTTCGTCTTCGACCGATGCACCCGGTGCGGATTGGGAGCAAGTACAGCTGGATCCGGAGCACCGTTTTAGCGTGGTTGAAGTCGGCTGGTATCCCTCCCACACAGCCTATTCGATCTGGGATGAGCAGACGAGGGATTACTACAAAGATGCCGACGGCCAGACCATTGACTTTTTAAGCCAGCGGCGGGCGGAGGATTACCGGCAGGATCTGATCGAGAGCATCCGGGCAGACCTGGCACGCACCCCTCTCGATAAGGCAAAAGATCTGATCGATGAGTATTGCATGGAGGAATTCAGCTCACCTGCAGATTTTGACGACCTTAAGAATATCGGAATCGGTTATACCACAGTCACGAATAATGAGTATCCGGTGGAAGCGTCTGTCAATCTGATCGATTTTTATCTGGAGCGGCGGCTGAATGGAAAAGTGTTTGACACCCGCCAGTATGATTCCCTGGATGAGCTGATCAGTCGTGAGCTGTACAATCTCGATTTCAATGACTTGATGGATGTTTCCGATGATGAGTTGGATGCCGTTTTGGATGAGCCGGAGTTTCCATATCATGTCGGTGATACGGTATATCTGGAGGACGGCAAACCGTTTGTCATCGACAGCATCGGTATGTATGATGTCCACCTGCGCGACCCGGAACAGGTTTATCCGATCCTCCGCGCAGAGAGCCGGGAAAACTTCCTGCGTCTGGTCGGGAGATACCCGCACCCGCAGATAACACAGTCCCAACAGCCGGAAAACAGAGATTCTGCAGAAACGATAAATGGATCGGAAGTCCGTAAAATGACGGAGGAAACAGTAGCTTCCTATCACGGAGAAGAGACCGGCCTGCCTTATGATGTTGAGATCAGACGGATGCATTTTGACACACCGGAACAGGAGGAACCTGCGAGGGATGTGGTTGCACCTGAGCCGGGAACACCATCATTTTCTCCAGATGAGCCGTTGGATTCGACTGCAGGCACAGCGTCACAAGATACTGTAAATGTATCTTCTGTTGTTCCTGCAGACACGGTACCCGTGATCGCACCCGATGAAACTTCTGTGGTCGATTTTGGCGCAACACCAACAATCCCTGCCGTAAACTTCCGCATCACCAACGACCACCTCGGCAAGGGCGGCCCGAAGCAGAAATACGCGATGAATATCGCCGCAATCCGCACCCTCCTCACAGTGGAATCTGAAAACCGCAATGCCGCGCCGGAGGAACAGCTAGTCCTTTCACGGTATGTCGGCTGGGGCAGCCTGCCGGATGCTTTTGACCCGAACAAGCCTGCATGGGCGGAGGAATACCGGGAATTAAAGTCTCTGCTCTCTGACGAGGAATATGCCGCGGCGCGGGCCAGCACCTTAAACGCCCACTACACCAGCCCCGTTGTCATCCGTGCTATCTATGACGCTGTCGGGCAGATGGGTTTTTCCTCCGGAAATATCCTCGAGCCTTCCATGGGCGTGGGCAACTTTTTCGGGCTCCTGCCGGACGGGATGCGGGGAAGCCGCCTTTACGGAGTGGAACTGGATCCTGTCTCCGGGCGGATAGCGAAAAAACTATATCCGAATGCTGATATCACCATCGGCGGCTTTGAATCCACAGACCGCAGGGATTTCTATGACCTGGCGGTGGGCAATGTCCCATTCGGCGATTACCGGGTGAGCGACCGGCCATATGACAAGCTGGGATTTTCCATCCACAATTACTTTTTTGCCAAAGCTCTCGACCAGGTGCGTCCCGGCGACATCGTTGCTTTTGTGACCAGCCGCTACACCATGGACGCCAAATCCCCGGATGTACGGAAATACCTTGCACAGCGGGCAGACCTTTTAGGTGCCATCCGGCTCCCGGACAATGCGTTTAAGGCAAATGCCGGCACGGAAGTGGTTTCAGACATCATATTCCTGCAGAAACGTGAGACACCGATTGAGATCGAACCGGACTGGGTTCACTTGGGGCTGACGCCGGACGGCTATCCCATCAACAGCTACTTTGCCGACCATCCGGAAATGGTGCTCGGTGAGCTTACAGAAGTGAGCACGCCGTATGGCCGGAAAGAATGCACGGTTGCCCCGATACCGGAGGCAGACCTTGCGGAGCAGTTAAAAAACGCGGTCTCGCATATCCATGGCAGGTATGAGTCCGCTGTCATCACATTTGAAGATACCCAGACATCAGAGAGGAATACCCTGCCTGCTGACCCTGGGGTAAAGAACTACTCTTTTGCCGCTGTGGACGGGGATGTATATTTCCGAGAGGATTCCGTCATGCGGAAAGTGGAGCTTGGCGGGCTGGCAAAAGAGCGGGCGCTTGGTATGATCAGCCTCCGGGAAACAGTCAATGAACTGATCGAATACCAAATGGAGGACTATCCGGATGCAGATATCGCAGGAAAGCAGCGGGAATTGGAGGTAGCTTATGATGCCTTCGCGGAAAAATACGGCCTTATAAACTCCCGGCCAAATGCAAGGGTATTTGCAGATGATTCTTCGTATTACCTGCTCTGCTCTCTGGAGGATGTGGATGAGGAAGGGAACCTGATCGGAAAGGCAGACATGTTCACGAAGCGCACCATCCGCCCGGATCGGAGCGTGACACATGTGGATACGCCTGCGGAAGCGCTGGCTGTCTCCATCGGGGAGCGCGGAAAGCCAGATCTTCCGTTTATGGCTGAATTACTCGGCGAACCGGAAGGTTACACCCGCATTACAGAGGAACTTTCCGGCGTGATCTTCCGTGACCCTCTGGAAGCATCGGATACGGATATCACAAAAGGCTGGCACACTGCAGATGATTACCTGTCCGGGAATGTCCGGGAGAAACTGCGCGTGGCAAAAATCGCTGCCAGGTCAGACCCGGCGTATGCCGTCAATTTGACCGCGCTGGAAAAAGCACAGCCAAAGGACTTGGATGCCTCGGAGATCGACGTGCGCCTCGGTGCCACTTGGATTGATGTGGATTATATCCAGCAGTTTATGGAGGAAACTTTTGAAACGCCGTTTTATCTGCGGAACACTATTGAGGTGAAGTTTTCTTCCTTTACTGCAGAATGGCAGGTCACGGGGAAGACCCGTGTCAATTCCCATGATGTAGCGGCTTATGTGACTTACGGCACCGACCGGGCAAACGCCTACCGCATCCTGGAAGAATCTCTGAACTTAAAGGACATCCGCATCTATAATACGGTGGAGGATGCGGATGGGAAACAGAAACGGATCCTGAACAAAAAAGAGACCACCCTTGCACAACAGAAACAGCAGGCAATCAAAGACGCGTTCCGTGACTGGGTGTGGAAAGACCCGTACCGCCGGGAAGAACTGTGCCGCAAATACAATGAGTTATTCAACTCCACCCGCCCCAGGGAGTATGACGGTTCCCATATCCATTTCGTTGGAATGAACCCGGAGATCACGCTGCGGGAGCACCAGAAGAATGCTATCGCGCATATCCTATACGGTGGGAACACCCTGCTGGCGCATGAAGTCGGCGCGGGAAAGACGTTTGAGATGGCGGCCGCCGCTATGGAGAGCAAACGTCTGGGATTATGCCAAAAATCCCTCTTTGTAGTGCCGAATCATCTGACCATCCAGTGGGCGAATGAGTTCCTCCGCCTCTATCCCAGCGCCAAGCTGCTCGTAGCAACACGGAAGGATTTTGAAGCTTCGAGACGGAAAAAATTCTGCGCGCGGATCGCCACCGGGGATTATGATGCGGTCATCATCGGCCACAGTCAGTTTGAGAGGATCCCCGTCTCCACAGAACGCCAGAAGATACAGCTGGAAGATCAGATTGAGGAAATCGAGGATGCGATCGCTTCCATGAAATACCAGCGCGGGGAGAATTTCACCATCAAGCAGATGGAAAAGACCCGCCGCTCCCTCCAGGCAAGGCTCGATAAGCTTATGAGTACGGAGCGCAAAGACGATGTTGTCACCTTTGAGCAGCTGGGTGTTGACCGCCTGTTTGTGGATGAGAGCCAGTATGTGAAGAACCTATTCCTCTATACAAAAATGCGGAATGTGGCGGGCCTGTCCACATCGGAATCCCAGCGTAGCTCTGATATGTATATGAAATGCCGCTATCTTGATGAGATTACCGGCGGGCGCGGCGTGGTCTTTGCCACCGGCACCCCAGTCAGCAACAGCATGACGGAACTGTATACCGTGATGCGTTATCTCCAGTACGGCTCCCTGCAGAAAATAGGATTAACACACTTCGATTGCTGGGCGTCAACCTTCGGGGAGACCACCACCGCCATTGAACTTGCGCCGGAAGGTACCGGTTACCGTGCAAGGACACGCTTCGCTAAATTCTTCAACCTGCCGGAGCTGATGAACCTGTTTAAAGAGGTGGCTGACATCAAAACCAGTGATCAGTTAGACCTCCCGGTTCCGGAAGCGGAGTATGAGACCGTTGTCGCACAGCCCTCGGAATTCCAGGAGGAGATGGTGCAGGACCTTTCGGCGCGGGCGACCCTCGTCCATGCCGGTACGGTAGACCCCAGCGAGGATAACATGTTAAAGATCACATCCGACGGGCGGAAGATCGGCCTCGACCAGCGACTGATGAATGACCTCCTGCCGGATGACCCCGGCAGCAAGCTGAACGCCTGCGTCAGTAACGTGTTCCGTATCTGGGAGGAGGGCAAGCCTGAAAAACTGACCCAGCTCCTTTTCTGCGATATGTCTACACCGAAAAAAGACGGTGCTTTCAACGTCTATGATGATATCCGGAACAAGCTGATCGCAAGGGGCGTCCCAGGGGAGGAAGTCGCGTTCATCCACAGCGCGGACACAGAAGTGAAAAAGAAAGACCTCTTTGCAAAAGTGCGCTCCGGGCAGGTGCGTGTTCTGATGGGGAGCACCCAGAAGATGGGTGCCGGTACAAATGTCCAGGACAGGCTCATCGCCGTCCATCACCTGGATGTAGGCTGGCGTCCTGCGGATATGACACAGAGGAATGGCCGGATCATCCGCCAGGGCAACCGGAATAAAAAAGTGTTTGTTTACCAGTATGTGACGGAGGGGACATTTGACGCTTACCTTTACCAGACACTGGAGAACAAGCAGAAATTTATCTCGCAGATCATGACCAGCAAATCACCGGTCCGTTCCTGTGATGATGTGGATGAGCAGGCACTCTCTTACGCGGAGATCAAAGCACTTTGCGCGGGTTCGCCGCTGATCAAAGAGAAGATGGACCTGGATATCGACGTGGCGCGGCTGAAAGTCTTAAAAGCAGACCACCAGAGTAAACAGTACCGATTGGAGGACCAGCTGCTCAAATATTTCCCGGCAGAGATCGAACGTCAGCAGGGGTATATCCGGGGATTTACAAAAGATATGGAAACTGTGGCAGCCCATCCCCATCCGGAAGACGGTTTTGCCGGGATGGAGGTTGCTGGGAGAATCTACCAGGAGAAAGCGGAGGCAGGAGCAGTCATCCTTGCCGTGTGTAAGACGGCAAAGTCAGTGGAGGGCTATCCCCTCGGAACTTACCGGGGGTTTTCCATGCAACTGTCCTTTGATAGTTTTGAGAAGAAGTTCTGTATTTTCCTCAAAGGGGAGATGACCCACCGCGTCCCCATCGGAAACGATGCCAGGGGAAACCTGACGCGGCTGGATAACGCCCTCGGGAACATCCCGGCAAAGCTGGAGCAGGCAGAAACGAAACTGACCTCTCTGGAACAACAGAAGGAGGCGGCTATGCAGGAGGTAGGAAAACCATTTCCGCAGGAAGCGGAACTGGTGAAGAAATCTGCGCGTCTGGCAGAATTGGACGCGGAGCTGAATATGGATGATGGCAGTGCTGCGGTAAGACGCGGCAGGGATTCTGCCGACGACTGCAAACAAGCCGATGAGCGTCCGTCCGTATTAAATGACTTGAAGGAAAAAGCCGGTCAGGTAGTACCTCTATCCCGTGAAATGAGGTCAAGAAAGGAGGCAGTACTGTGAGCGAAGAAAGAAAAGCCGAAATTCGTGATGTGAGGCTGCATTTCCGTGTAACGCAAAGTGAGGAGCAGCGCATCCGCAAAAAGATGGAACAGCTCGGTATCCGGAGTATGAGCGCATATCTCCGGAAAATGGCGCTGGACGGCTATTGTGTACAGCTGGATTATGATTATCCGAGACAGATCACATCGCTTTTGCGCAGATGTAGCAACAACCTAAACCAGATGGCAAAACGTGCGAATGAGACCGGCAGCATTTATGCCGCCGATATTGAAGACCTGCAGACGCGGCTGGATGAAATCTGGGAGAATCAGAAAGAATCCTTAAAAGCACTTGCCGCCATTATGTAATTATCTTCCCATGAATCATACCTCAGATCTACCGGAAAAGGAACTTTGTCAGTTCGCGCAGCGTTGAATATGGGAATTTGAAATGATTTTTATAAAATTACCGGGCAGGAAACAGGCATGGAGCAGCATCCATGCCTTACATAATGACTAAAATTGACATCATTGCACACATGAATAAGCTGCCCTACAATGAATCCATACTATAAAAAACGTTGGAGGGACTATCTATGGACAGAGAATTTATGACCGATTTTTACGAAAATTATTATGAGGATCCAATTTATTTGGCAACTAAAAATGACAATAAATATGATAAGAATAACAGAAAATTGATCCGGCTCCAAGACGAAGTGATGCAAATGATTGGCGGCCCCAAGACTCCTGCGGGTGAGAAATTTAAGGAGTGCATGGAACTGACAATTAAACTCAGTGAATATATCGGCCTGGATTCTTATCTGCAGGGTGCGGCAGACAGAGAGAAAATGCTTCGCTGACATCATTGCACGCACTGCTCGAACCGCTTAAAATAAAATCAGAAGAATACGAAAACATTACCGAAAACAAAAAGGAGGCATGGGTTATGAGGCTTATAAAATTACCATTTAAAATGCTCGCAGTAATCGCGGTACTTGCGCTGACAATTTTTATTCTGATCGCAAAGCTTATCAGCCGTCTGTCCTCCTTTGTGATGGGGCTGTTGCTGCTCATACTGATCGGATGCGCTCTTTACTGCGTTTTCCAGAGCAGATGGCAGGATCTGGCAATCCTGGCAGGGATGGGGTTGGTTGTTGTCGCGTTCCTGGCTCTGCTGACCTGTGCAGAGGTATTTGCTGAAAGATGCCGGAGCACTTTGGGAACTTTCATTCGTTCCTGACGCAATCTTACTGTCATTAAAACAGGCAAAATGTTGATAAGCATTCCGTTTTAATATTCCAAAATGTTGATCAGACGCGTTTATGGCAATATAGAGCGCTGTATATGCTGAAAAGAAAATGAAATTATATAACATGCTACACTATAGCCGTCTTCGGACGGCTTTTGTTGTGCTGCCAAAAAATCACATCAAACAATATCGTAATGAGAAAGGGGAGAATACCATGGCCGCTACAAGACTGATGCCGCTTCATATCAACAAAGGCTGGACCCTCGCACAGTCTTTAAATGACCGGACGGACTATGCGAAAAATCCGGAGAAAACTCAAAAAGGAGAACTTGTCACTGCTTATGAATGTGACCCGATCACAGTTGATGAGGATTTTCTGCTGTCCAAGCGGCAGTATGAAGTTACAACAGGGCGGCAACAGAAAAATGATGTTATCGCTTATCATATCAGGCAGTCTTTTAAGCCCGGAGAAGTAAGCCCGGAGGAAGCCAACCAGATCGGGCGGGAGCTTGCCCTGCGTTTCACCAAAGGGAAGCACGCTTTTATCGTTGCTACCCATACAGACAAAGCGCATATTCACAATCACATCATTTTTAATTCCACTACGATAGACGGAAGTAAAAAGTTTCACAATTTCTTCCTGTCCTATCTTGCAGTCCAGAAGATCAGCGACCGCCTCTGCGTGGAACATGGACTCTCCATTATCGAAGCCAGACCTTACCGGGATCGCCAGAAACGGACGGACTATCCGGCGGAACCTACCTTTCGAGACATCATCTGCGAATCCATTGATCAGGCTCTATCGCAGAAACCAGCAGATTTTGAGGCTTTCCTGCATCTGGTGGAGAATTCCGGGTATGAAATAAAACGCGGGAAGAATATTGCACTGAAAGGAAAAGGCCAGCAGCGCTTCATCCGCCTGCGTTCTCTGGGTGAGGGATACTCTGAAGAGGAAATTTGTGCTGCCATTGCCGGGGAGCGGGAACACCAGCCGAAAAAAAGACGGAAAGAAAAGACTTTTTCCGCAGCTCCGCCGCGGCTGCAGCTTCTAATCGATGTGCAGGCAAAGATTGATGAAGGAAAAGGGGAGGGCTACGCACGGTGGGCGAAGACATTTAATTTAAAACAGATGGCGGAGGCGGTCTGTTTCATTAAAGAACATGATATCGCCACATATGATGAACTGTCTACAAAAGCGGATGCCGCAGTAGAGCGCTTTGATGCGCTCTCCGATTCCATCAAATCAGCAGAAAAACGATTGACCGAGATTGCTGCGTTGAAAAAGCATATCTTTAATTATTCCCGGACAAGAGACACCTTTGCGGCATACAAAAAATCCGGGTATAGCCGGAAATTCCTGGAGGAGCATCGGGAAGAAATTACAATCCACAGAGCTGCAAAAGCGGCGTTTGACCAGTTGGAGAATACGGATACTGTCACCAGTGCAAACGGAAAACAGAGATCACGGATACCGTCAGTCAAAGAATTAAACCGGGAATATGCAGAGGTGCTCAGTGGGAAGAAAAAAGCATATTCGGAATATCGTGCGGCTCGTCGGGAGATGCAGGATCTGCTCATTGCCAGAAAGACCATCGATACGATTTTAGATATAGACCGTGATAAGGATATGGAGAAAGACAAACGTATACAAAATAACCTGTAAAATTGCCATGTGTCATTTTGTTGTCTTAATCATTGTTCATGATAATAGTTGATTTATAAACTTTTCATAACTTCGTTGATTTCCTATATCGCAAGTCATAAAATAAGATTTAAATAAACATCCGCTATAATTAGGAAAGGAGCTAGAAAATGAAAGAATTTAAAAGAAACCATAGAACACTTATTGTCATTTCCACAATTTTGCTCATAGCTGTAGCATGTGCAAAGGTGTATTGTTACGTCAGTAAAAAGTGCAAATGCAAATCAGAAGATAAACTTAGCGAAGAATGAAACAACGTTTTTCTGCTCTTCGTATTGCAGTGGAAACAGGAAAGAGAATATAACAAAATGAGATTCTTTCTATTAATAGCGGCCGTCTCATAATAAGACAGCCGTCTTTAATATTTTTCAGTATATTTCATTGTTCTCTTGTTAAAACAACAATCGGCATGCTATCACCGATTCTATACATGTCTTGACAATTTCTTTTCCATTGCCCACAATATCAATAATAAAGAACAAACATGATACGAAATGAGACGAGGAGGGAATGTTTATGCCAGGAAGAACAGGAGGAGGTCATGGAGGATCAGGTATGGGAGGCCCAGGCGGTCCGGGTATGGGAGGTCCAGGTGGCAGACCCGGTGGTCCAGGTGGTATGCACGGCGGGCATGGAATGCCGCCACCACCGCCACCCCGTCGCGGATGGGGAGGTTATCGTAGAGGATGCTGTATGCCAGGTTGCCTCATGTATGTATTGAGTGCCGGAG
>JAJQAD010000091.1:13499-19631 GCA_021204005.1 Clostridiales bacterium | reverse complement strand
CCTCCAGGCGGTCTTTTCGGAGAACGGAACGATCGTCGGCATCCGGTCTCCTTATAGTTATTACAAAAAAAGCCAGTGCCTGATAAAAAACCTGACCTGGACAGGGGCGGGATAAGATGGGCCTGCCAGTCCCCGGGAAATAGCGCCAGAGCCTCTGGGTGCGAGAATTCCCGGGATTGGAACGAATGGGAAACAGCAGCTGATGTATCCTTTGCATGGGACGGGTCGCTCTTACAGATTAAGGACGGGCGTATCTGTGGTCTGGAAGCTCTGGGAGATGAGGCCTTATTCCCGGCTGCCATACGTAAGGCACAAAGGGAGGGGGAGCGGTTTATCCAGCTGTATTATACAGAATCTGCAGTGGCGGCGTTGTCGGAATCAGGTCGTCTTTATTCCTCCACGGGTTTCCGGAGAAGTATGACTGATTCAAAGAATTCTGTGTTGGAACATATGTCTGCCCCGGTGGATTCTGTCCTGGAGTATAAAGGGAAGCTGCGTTTCCTTGCAGGGGAAGACTCGGTTCCGTCTGCAGCAAATGCCCTGCTGGTGGAGCGGAGTGATGAAGCGGGGGACGAAGCCGGTTATTGGACGTGTATGGTGGAATTGTTGTTGAAAGAGAGGTGCCCAAATGAACGACTGGATTAAAAAAATGCCGTTTTTTCAGACTCTGGCCAGGGAAATCCGAGCCGTGTATATAAAGGGATACCGGTATATCCACATCCTGACGGATGATAGGGAAGTGGCGGAACAGGCAATAAAACTCTACGCGGAGATCTATCCCATGCCGCAGAATAATACAGGGAAGGCATCGGGGACAGGAACAAAGAAAAACAATACAAAAGCCGGTCAGGGGAGATCAAGCCTGGATTCGTCCGGCGTGGTGGATTACAAAGTAATACACATATCAGATATAAATAAGGATAACCGTGAGGATATAAAGGCTGCACCGCAGGTCTGCTACGGGCATATCGCACAGGAAAAGGACAGCGCAAATCCCTACAGGATGGAGAATATTATCGCAACCCTGGAACTGCCGCCAATGGATCGGGAAGATATCAGGACGATTATCTGGAATGAGGCGAAAAATTTCCGGAAAGAAGCCTTTGGAGGCGGAGCTGACACCAGTGATATCCCTTTCGAGATTGATGAAGAGACAGTACGGTGGTACTGTAACCGGATGAAGCGTATGGAGTTCTGTGAGATCCGGCGGATTATACGGGGTTTCCTGCGCTGCGGCAGATGCAGTGAAAACTTTGAATGCTTATATGAGAAGAGCCTGCAGGAAAAATTCAGGGAGAATACGCAGTGCGCAGAACAGCATTTCATCGTGGCGGCAAAAAATGAAAAACTCAAAAAGCACAATAAACTGGAATGTATCCGGATTATGGACGGGGAAAACTATGAACTGTGCGGAGCCGGGGCGATTACGAAATGGTTCAACGATCACGAAGCAGCACTGACAGGCTGGAATGGCACGCTTGCGCCGAAAGGAATGTTCCTCGTCGGCGTGCCTGGGACAGGGAAGTCCCTGACGGCAAAATATGCTGCAAAGAGACTGAAACTTCCCCTTGTGAAACTGGATGTTTCAAAAATACTGGGGCGTTATGTGGGTGAGTCGGAACATGGAATGCAGGAAGCCATGGAAGATCTGGCGTTCAATGCCCCGTGTATCGTGCTGATCGACGAGATTGAAAAGTCGTTTGGAGAGGGAAAAGAGGACGGCAGCGGGGTTATGTCACGGCTGTTCGGGCAGCTTTTGAATTTCATGCAGGAAAAGAAAGAGCGGGTGTTTGTGATTGCTACTGCAAACAGTATCCAGAAACTCCCGCCTGAATTAATGCGGCTGGGGAGGTTTGACATCCATTTTAAGATGATGATGCCTACCTGGTCAGAATGTAAAACGCTTCTTGAAAACTCCTTCGAGAAAGCGAGGCAGGAACTGGCATCTGCTTACGGCACGGAGGAAAAAACGGGGATCATCAATTCTGCATTGACCAAACTGGAAACAGTACTTCAGGTTATAACCGGTTACGAGGATGGGAAATGGAAATTTGTAACCGGGGCTGATATTGACACGATCGTACGTGAAATCGTACAGCTGAGTATGAAAGGAAAATACAGGGAAACTTCGGTTGAAGACCTGGCCAGAATGGTTACCGGTTATATATCCGTGACAGCAGAGCAAGAAAACCCGGCGAGCCTGGAAAAACTCGCTGCATCGTATCTTAACCTGCTGCCGCAGGCATTTGGCCTGGCGAACGCCGAGCCGGATCTGAGGAATGGGGAGGGCAGCATGGATATTTCTTTCGGCCAGGGCGGGAAAAAGACAGATAACCCGTTCCGGGATGCAGTCCTTGATAAGAGAAAAGTCCTTGATTATACAGGAGATAAGCCGTCCGACATAAATAAGCCGTCCTGTCTTCCCCTGGAACCATCCTGCGGCCAAGAGTATGATAAGCAGCTTTACCGCTGCCTGGTCAAGGAAATGAACAGGATACTTGTCCGGGATCCCGATTGCCTTGACAAAGTTGCCGTGATGAAAGCAATGCAGGACGATTGACATGATTCAATTTTCTGACATTGTAGCCTGATCCTTTTTATTATAAAATATGCTCAAATACAAACAACTGATGATACGAGGAGGAGACCTGTATGAACTATGGGGATACGATTTGCGGTTTCTTAAGGGAGGATTTTGAAAAAGGATATCATTTATTCGGGGAATATGTTGTTCCTTATATTGAAGAAGGAGCAGACGATCCTGTCCGGAGCTTCTGGGAATCCTGGGTGAAAGGACTTCCGGTGAAGCGACAGGAAGAGGAACTCAGGGGTCTGGTGTCGATCGAGGCGGAACTGCTGGGGATCACGGATTATCACCCGGCAGACTCTGTGCCGGAGCTTCTGGAGCAGGTTGAGGACTTATCACGGGCAATAGCCATGTACATGGAAGAATGTGTTTTTGACGGAAGGTTTAAGAGGCGGCATTTGTCGGAAGAAAATCCAGAATTTCGGGAAATATGGGATGATCTGCCGGATGAATATAAAAGACTGGACCAGAAATCCCAGGGCGTAATAGCAGGGGCGACTGCTTCTGTCTTCGAAGCCATACTCCGGACAGAGAACGAAAAAGAGCTGGAAGAGTGCGATGAAAATTTAGAATTTACGCGGGAGATGATGATCATTGCGGCCGTTATCGCGATTGTTAGTATTGTTATTTTTGCATCTTTATTTTTTGATTGCTGGTGCCCGGCCGTGATGGCAATAAGCGAATTCCTGCTTGACCACATGTTTCTGGAAGGAGTTCTTGTGTTCATTTCTTATTTTGGCAGCTGCCTGGGTGTGTGGGCGGCCTGGGAGCTTGGGCATGATATCAGGGAAGAACATGGCCATAAGGAAAAAATACGTGCAAGAACCCTGGAATTTGCCTGACTTATCTAAAAAATGAGGAAAGGAATTTGTGGAAAATCATGGTTGGTAAGATACTGGAAAAGTGGGACAGGATAGACAGCCTGCGGCTGATGGAAGGGAACACTGTTATGGTGCGTCTGCCATCAGGAAGCCGGCTGGATGAAATGAAACTGGATAAAAGCCTCTCAAGGGAGGAGATTGCAACTATAGGTGAGCATTACGGGCTGGATGACCATACGGCGATGGCAAAAGCTAACCAGGAAGGCGGGTATGCTGTCCTCCTGGAACGGAGTATGGATTTCCATAGGAGCGCGACTACAACAGCAGATGAGATTTTCCCTTATTTTGCATCTCTGGAGAAAGTGATTTGCATGTGGCCTGCAGTATTGTATATCAATGGGATTTTGCAGGAAACAGTTTCGGGGCATCCGTTTGGGCTTTGCGAGTATTTTCAGAATCCAGTATACACAACGAATGCCATGCTGGACCATGAGGAGCTTATTGCCCTGGCCAGGCATTACGGTCTCAGGCATATGTATTACAGCGGAATGTTGCCGATGGGGAAGAATAAATTAAAGCTCAAGTCGGTCATCCTATCCTCGCAGCTTCCTGACCTGTCTGGTTGTGTGGAAGAAGAATACCACGGGATGAAAGTGTTAACACGGTACGAAGATGGGGAAAGAAAATGCCAGTACTGGGATTTCTGGGATATCAGCCCGGAGGATTATGACGAAATTTGATGACGGGTGAAAACAGAGAGTGCGGTGTAAGTGATCGGTAAAAGCAAGAGGGATATGATTGGAGGATAAATAACTCGAATAGGGATACGGGGTATAAAGAAGACGATGAAAGCTGTTTATTACGGTCTTGCAGCAGGTGAGGAAGAACGGAAAAATAAGCGTGAAGAGCTTAAAAGGAACTACCAGAACGATGCCGGATTTTACGCTTCTTATGTGGATATAGCGGATCAGTACAACAAAAGTGTGTCGCAAAGACCGGGATATCAAAGTATGCTTCGGGCAATACGAAAGAATAAGATTGACATGATTTATGTCACCAAACTTGAGGATTTAAATATGTCGGAGAATGCGGCAATGAATCACATGCTCGACTGGAAGGAAAAAGGCGTGAGTGTGATGGTTGGAGACAGCTTTTCAACCGGTGAGATGAGCAGAGGCGAAATCATTGATGAACTCTCTGACATATATCTGGATCGGATTTTTGCAGATTACCAGGCTGACATTATCACATTTTCCACGGTTTACATTTCCCATCCGAACTGGAAAACGCCTTTTGTTTATATAGAGGGAAAATGTAAGGAGGATGTCAATCTCGATGTTCTTGAGAAAAGCAGTTTTTACGACATTGCGAATAAGTACAGGGATGGATTTTTTGTATATCAACCGAAGTTAGGAGGCTGGGATTTTGTAGATCCTGATGCAGAGGTGTTCCTGATGAATGAATTCAGTTTCTATTATAGTGTAGCCGTAGGGGATTTGTAACTTTCGGGAGGGGCTGACAGGTAAAATTGGCAGACGAAATGAACCCTTAAATAAAAATGACGGGAGGCAGGACATGAATGTTTATGAGTTAGAAAGCGACAAAAACTATATTAACTATCAGGATCTCAGACAATGTGAGGAAACCTTACTGGGGGAATATAATGGCCTGGGAGCAGAGAATTTCATTGCGAAATACCACCGACATATCGGATTTTACACAAAAACCTGGCGGACGGTAAGGCTAAGGTATCTTCTCGGTATGCTGGAGACGATTTGCCCGGAATTTGTTTATGCAGGGGATTTGGATGAAAGGCGGCCGATGAAGCCAATCGTGTTGAACGAGGTAGTCTTTGACAGAATCGTGGCCGGGGAGGGGGAGCTTTTGAATAAATTGGCGGAAAATGCTCCATCGGGCTTTCTAAAGTATGGGATATTGCCGGGAGGCAGTGATGTCCGTTTATGATGAATGAGAAAAAAATATTATTTGTTTGTCAATGCAATATTTGCCGCAGCCCTATGGCGGAATATATTTTCAAGAGTATGATGTCAGAATACAGTGATGTGGAGATAGCATCCGCTGGTTTCTACGGCGAAAAAGAAGGTCAGGATATGACTGCTGGAGCTAAGGAGTGCCTTTCTGTCCACAATGTTCCTTTTGAGAACAGGCAGGCTGTCGTCTTTTGCAGTGAAGATTATTTGAAATACGATCTGATTGTATGTATGGACGAATGGACCAGATATAATATTAAAATCAGATGTTTGGATGATCCGTTCCATAAAATATTTAAGCTCCTGGAGTTTTCACGGTCTGCCGAAGGAATGTCAGAAGATGATGCGATGCTTTATACAAATGTCGCCGATCCTTATTACAGCGGCGACTATGAAAAGACATTTTCAGAAATATGCGAAGGTTGCGTAAAGCTAAAAGAAGTAATGATTCATATGGGAGTGTGATGCGGAGTGTCTGCTAAATTAAAATCATCAAAGCTCATGCCAGCCATGGCGATTTTGGCTACAGTTGCAATCGTTGTGTCATACCTGGTTATGTCAGATAACAAGACCGATAATATGATCTATTATATGGAACTGGCTGTGTATGCATTGTCGGGAATTATTTTTTCATCGGGAATCAGGTTTGCCGGTATTGGCAGGAAGACTGCAGCCATTCTTGCGGGATGTGTTTCGCTTTTTCTTCCGGTTTTTATTATTTCGTGTCTGACAG
>JAJQAD010000091.1:0-13489 GCA_021204005.1 Clostridiales bacterium | reverse complement strand
CAGTGAGAAATGGAAGCGCTCCGTATCTGTTTCTGGTGCTGCTGTATGCTAAAAGAGCAATGACAATGGTTTGTCCGTTTTTATCGGCTGGGTTATTGAAATGGCTGCGTTCGAGGACGGAGAGAAGAAAGTACGGAGCAGTGCTGGCGAGCTTTGGCTATTTTGCCATCGCATTTGGCGTAATCGCACTATTGCAAGGTATGGTGAAATGGCAATATTCGTATTGGTATAGTATTGATACGACGTGGAACTCAGTTGAGACCTTTTACTGGGCGGTTACAATCAATGCTGTATACATATGGCAGGTGTGGAGGAACACTACAGCTGCCGGGAATGAAAGCAATGAAAGCAGTGATAGAGGACGGTTTTGGCTCTATGCTGTAATTGCGGATACAGCAGCTGCGATTGTTGTTGTATGGAAAAGCTGCCATATTGGGAAGGTGTGTCAGGATTTTGTTGTGAAGCTGAGCGAGGGCGGATTCATTTATGCTTTGCGAGGCAGCACATGGCTGTCATACAGAGTTGAAATATTTAAGGGCATCATCAGCGGAGAATATCCCGTTGGCGAGAGTATGTTCCTGAAAAATTTCCCTGATGAGTTCCCGATTCGTGTTTTATGGACATCGGAACCGTTGGTCAGCGCAAGGCTGACATACGGCTGGCAGGTTATGCTGGCGCTGTTGGTGATATTTGCCATTTTTATTGTTCTGCTTTACGCCATGAAGTGCGGGAAAAAGCCGGATGATGAACCTGGCATATGGATCAGGTATTCATTTACAGCCTTGTGCTGCCTGTCTTTTGTGAGTCAGATGTTCGTACCGGCATACGGGTTGATCATGCCGCTGATGGGAGACGGTGTATGCATGATAACTTTGCTGGTTGTATATATCGCTCTGCCGAAAGTGAGACCGGCAGATGGGTGACGTGAACGGAAAAATTATGCTCACATTACAGGAAACCAGATTTTGACGGAGTGAATGAGCATCTGATTATGGCAGACGCACGGAATTGAAACCTGCAAAGAATTTCGTGATGGTTTACAGGGGGAGAATAACATGGGATTAAAATCAAGATTATTCAAATACGGGAGAAAAACAGTGGGGAAAGAGAATGAAGCAATACCGCCTATTCATCGTGATCTTGGCGAGGGTTATTATTTTGCGATGGATCAGAAACGGAATGGTTTCGGAGGATATGCAACTGTAAATATTGGAATGTACCGGGGAGAAAAACTGATTCGGCAGATTACAGATACAGAGGGAAGTTTCCTTGATTTTCCCGGGGTTGAGCATGGGAAATGGGAAGATGAATTGAAGTTTCCTTTTCAGGATACTGCCAGATTTGTAGTCAGATTTCGCGAATTTGGGGAGGATGGATTGGCGGAAATTATTTGGATGGTTCAGCCGGATGGACGATATTGGGCGGATGATGATGGGTTCGGGATGGAAAATGATATGGAGATTGAGCTGTGCGCAAAGATTGATAAGACCGGGCAGTTTGTAACACCGTTTTCCTGGAATGAGTAAGGTTTATAAAAGCAGGAAAGAGACGATTGCTGGAATTATCAGATGAAATTCCGGAGTGAGGCGGTTGAAATGGATCTGAATGTCAGGTTTAATGATGATTATGGTGCAGATGGCGTGTATACAGTTCATGCGCCGGGGTTTCAGTCGGTCAGGCTGTATTGGGCGGACGAGCAGGGAGCGCTGCCGGAATGGACATCATTTGGATATATTCCGTTAGACATGGTTACCGGAGTCGGAGAATTTGTTTTTAGCGGCGGACGGGCAATTCCGATGGAAGCGACGCATATTTGTGTCTGGGCGGATAAGGGCAGTACAGAGGAATATTGCGAGCAATTATTTCCTTTTGAAAGGAAAAGGCGGCATGTTTTGAAACAGCCGTTGGCCCGCTTTGGAATTCTGACGGATTTGCATTTGACACGGAAGGCGATGGCGGTCAGACGGGGGTTACAGAATGTCACGGATGAAGAGGCAAATTTTCTGCTTGGCGACATGACAAATGACGGATCTGAAGAGGAGTTTCGGCTGTTTGAAGGCTGTCTGGATGAAATAATTCCGAATATTCCCGTTTATTCTGTCAATGGAAATCATGACCTGATGGGAAGGGCTGGTCAGTATGAGGATTTTCAGAAGCGAAGAACAGCATGGCGAACTGAGGAACAGAATATCTGTTATGCATCCTTCAGGGGGATGGATATCATTGGTATAAATGCTGCGAAGGTCTGGACCCATGATATCATGGGGATTACAAAGGAACAGCTTTCCTATCTGGATCTGCTTCTGAATCAGGGCAGAGGCAGATGGAAGATCATACTTTGCCATACGCCGTTAAGCCGCAATATGCCGGTACGGAACGGGCATTTGTCAACTTATCTGAGCCGGGATGCACAGCTGCAAACCATTATTGACGCATACGACCATGTTATTTTCCTGTCGGGTCATACGCATTTGTCGCCGAACCTGAATTCCGGGGTTGCATATTTTGATGCGGAGAGATGTAATTTTTATATTAACTGTGGCAGTATCCGCCCGACGGAGCTTGGAAAGGAAGCAGGAGCTTTTTCCGCTGAATGGAAAGAAGGAAACACGGTGGAATTAGTTATCATGGAAGATGTTGTTGAAATCCGGATGCGTACTGTACACAGCAAAAAATGGATTTCCAGAGGGTATTATATGGATTGTATTCAATAAGTGACTCAGTGATTGAAGTTTGGGAAGAGAAACTGCGGCAGACCGGGGATACGGTGCTTGCTGCCGGTTATAACGGTAAGGAATTTTTCTGGGGACGAAACCTTTATAGTGATAAGGGTGAAAATCATCTCAGAAAGATTTTTATGAAAATCAGGGATAATTTTAATGACAGGACAGGGTGAGGACAATGGAACAAACGAAAAGAATCAATCAGTTTCGAATGCAGTATGATTATCTTAGTAATTTTTATCCTGCCTGCGTGACCGTTGACGGTCTTACCTATCTGAATGCGGAGGCAGCGTTTCAGGCGAGTAAGTGTGTGGATTTAAAAGACCGTGAACAGTTTTGTGAACTGACACCGGATCAGGCCAAACGCCTGGGAAGAAGAATACAGCTGCGTCAAGACTGGGAAAAGGTTAAAGTCTCCGTAATGAAGAAGGTCGTAAGGGCAAAGTTTACGCAGAATCCCCATTTGGCAGAATTCCTTGTTGAGACAGGCGATGCGGAATTGGTTGAAGGGAACAACTGGCATGATACCATTTGGGGTGTGGATTTGAAAACGGGAGAAGGCCAGAACAATCTTGGGAAAATCCTGATGGATCTACGGGATGATTTCAAGGTGAATGGATTGCCGGATGGTTCGGAGTCACATGATATTCGCATGGAAAACTTTCCAGATGCCATATCTGTGCGGCTTCAGGATATCAGCCAGATAAACTACGAATGTATCGTTAATGCGGCGGACGAAAAACTGTCTGGCGAAGGAGGTGTAGACGCCGCCATACACCGGGCAGCGGGATCTGAACTGCTGGAAGAATGCCGAATGCTGCACGGCTGCAGAATTACGGAAGCAAAACTGACAGGCGGCTGCAGGCTGAAGGCCAAATACATTATACATACAGTCGGTCCGCATTATGGTCAGCAGGGCGATGCAGCCCTCTTGGAATTGACCTACCATAATGTATTGGATTTGGCAAGGGACTATGGGATTCACAGCATCGCTTTTCCCGCAATTTCGTGTGGAAAGTTCAGCTATCCTAAAAAAGCTGGAACTGAAATAGCAGTGAGAGCTGTCCGTGGCTGGAAGAAGGAACACTTGGAGTATGACATGGAAGTCATTTTTACTACTCTGGATCTGAGTGTTTATAACTTTTTCTGCCAGGCACTTGAAAATAGATGATATTGTGTTTTCCGAGATTAAGCCTCCAAATCTCATTAAAACATATATATAAAGAAAGAGGGCAAGCTTTATGGGACGCATTAGAGCTTTGAAGGAAAGCTGGGATTTTGATATCTACGAGGTTGAAAGAGATGAGGAGTTACCTGAGGAACCCGTATTTGATGAATTGATACTTAGCGGAATGGTGTTTACTCCGAAGGAATATGAAAAGGTAAAATTAGGCGTGGTTCCTGGTGCGATGGAAGACAAGTGGTTTATCTATTGGGAGAATGACAAGGTGTACTGCCATCGCAGTTGGGGCGGGGAATGTGCCTTTGTTGTCAGATTTGCTGCGGAGGAGGAAGGGTATTCCGCTGTATCCGTGGAAGCTTTGCCGGATTTTATTCCATGCGAACAGATCCCGGCGGCGGTAGGCGCTCTGCTCTACTATCTGGCGGAAAATCCCGCCAGACAGCTGGAATACACGAAACAATATGAAGATTTGGTACTGAACAAGGCGGAACAAGAAAAGAAGGACATGGGCGCGCTTGTAAGCTATGTTATGTTTGGCATTCAAATTCTGCGTGGACTGGACGGCGACTACGGGGAATAATGGAAAGATATTGATGAGGGCACGGGAGGAGCTGAAATGAGCGAGGAAAGGTACTACAACCGGCTGGCCGCCGCCTATGTGCGCGGCCATGCGCTGCGAACAGGAAAGCCTGTTCTGGGTGAAGAGCTTTCAGATGAACCGCTGGAAAATTTATCGGATGAACAGATCAGGCTGATCTTGGCTGCCGGTCAGGAGGCGGAGCTTAAAATTTATCGCTTTAAAACGACTCATGGCGATATGCCGAGAATTAAAAAGGTGCTGGGGTTCCTTAAAGGTGTCGGCTTTGAAAGTCTTCTGGATGCGGGAAGCGGGCGCGGCGTGTTTCTGATGCCGTTTTTGACGGAGTTTCCATGGGTTGAGACAATATCGGTCGATGTCCTCCCATACCGGGTGGCTTTTCTTAATGACATTGCTGACGGCGGAGTAACGAACCTGAAAGCGATGGAGGCCAGTATTTGTGAACAGCCGCTGCCCGATGACAGCGTGGATATCGTGACCATGCTTGAGGTGCTGGAGCATATACCCGATGTGAAGGCGGCAGTGACATCCGCTGTAAAAATTGCGAGAAAACATATCGTCGTATCGGTGCCTTCCAGGCCTGACAATAATCCGGAACATATTCATCTGCTGACCAGGGACAGGCTGACGGAATTGTTTGCGGAGGCGGGATGCAGAAAACTGAATTTTGACGGTGTTAACGGTCATTTAATTATGATTGCGACGATTGCGTGAAGGAGGGAGTAAAGATGCCCTTTGGTTTAAAAAAATATCCGCGGACCCCGCATTTACAGGGGTCGCGTTTACAGCCGGGGGATGAGGATCTGTCTCAGATTGCTTTCTCAGAGATTGCCGGAAAGCATCTTGTGATTGAGGAGAAAATTGACGGGGCCAATACGGCGATTTCTTTCGATGAGAACGGGAAAGTGCTTTTACAGAGCCGGGGGCATTATCTGACCGGCGGTTACAGGGAGAGGCATTATAATCTGATGAAACAGTGGGCGAGCGTTCATGAAAATACCTTCTATCAGGTGCTGGGTCAGCGGTATATTATGTATGGCGAATGGATGTACGCGAAGCACAGTATTTTTTATGACGCGTTGCCTCATTATTTTATGGAGTTTGATATTTTTGACCGCGAGAAGGGGATTTTTCTGGATACGGATGCCCGGAGCAGGATGACAGGGAGACTGCCTGTGAAATCGGTTCCCGTGCTGAAATCGGGAATATTTACAAAGAAAGAAGATATTGTAAAGCTCCTTGGTACGTCAAATTTTATCAGTGACAGGCATATGGAGAATTTGAAGGAGGAGGCGCTCAGGCAGGGGCTGGACGCGGAGCGTATTTGTATGGAGACCGATGCGTCAGATCTGATGGAAGGACTGTATATTAAGGTGGAAGAAGAGGGAAAGGTGAAGCAGCGTCTGAAATACGTGCGGGCATCCTTCCTGCAAAAGGCTGTGGAGTCGGAGACGCACTGGCTTGACCGGCCGATCGTTCCGAATCTTTTATCCTGCCCTGTGGGAAGATTATTCGAGAGCGGCATTTAGCCCGGTTTTCGATAACCGGCTTATTTGCTGACTGCATATGATGGAACCGTTAAGAATTAACTTTGTGTTTAAACAAGTCTGGTGCAAAGACTAATTCTTTCACAGTTCCTAATGGATATAAAGGATGGATAAATAGTGAATGAAAACTGGAGAGTGTTGTGCAATGCGGTTCCCCGAGAGCCTGACTGGAAAACTAACTGGGATATTCTGATGTATTCGAATCTGGCTCTGTATTTGAATAGAATGGCAGAAACCCTGCAGGCTCCTTTCTGGCACGGGGAAGGCGATGTGCTTACCCATACGAAAATGGTATGTGAACAGCTGGCGCAGGATATGTCTTTCCGATGCTTACCGGAGGGCAGGCGCGAAATTTTGTTTGCAGCGGCGCTGATGCATGACATTGGTAAAATCTCGTGCACCCGGATGGAAGACGGCGTCTGGACGTCGCCGAATCATACGATTGTCGGATCAAAAATGGCGAGGGAGATTCTCTGGAAAGATTTTGCGCTGGCGGGAACAAAAGAGGAACAGAATATTCGTGAATGCATCTGCAATCTGATTCGCTATCATTCTGTTCCAGTACATATTGCGGAGCAGAAGCAACCTGAACTCCGCTTACATGAAATCGCCGCGCAGGGAGAGCTTGTGCCAGATTTCTCTCTGGAGATGCTGTCGATTCTGGTAAAGGCTGATTTAAAAGGCAGAATATGCGACACAATCAGCGCTTCTGCGGACGCAGCGGATTTGTGTTTTTCTCTGGCTGAGGAAGAGGGGCTGATGGACGGTCCGGCGCATTTTCCGTCGGATGTTACAGAGTATGCGTATTTATCCGGCAGAAATGTGTGGAAAGAGCAGCCGTTATATGATGATACATGGGGTGAGGTGATTCTGATGTCGGGGCTTCCCGGGACCGGAAAGGATACATGGATTCAGGCGCATTATCCCGAACTTCCGATGATATCGCTGGATCAGATCAGAAATGAAACGCACGTTTCTCCTGCGCATAATCAGGGACGCGTGATACAGGAGGCAAGGGAGCGGGCCAAAAAGCTGCTGCGGAAGCACAGCCCCTTTGTGTGGAATGCGACAAATCTTTCTCCCATGATCAGGGGAAAACAGATATCCCTGTTTGAGCAATACCATGCGAGAGTCAGGATTGTATTTCTGGAAACATCGTGGGAGAAGAATCTTGAGCGAAATAGCAGCAGACCCGATGCGGTGCCGGAGCAGGTCATCGGGCGTATGCTGAAGAATCTTGAGATCCCTGAAAGACGGGAGGCAAGGACTGTCGAGTGGTAGTGTGTGTGATAAAAGGAGGATTACGCAGGACGGGCGCACATACCGGGTTCCCGTCGGGATCTCAGTCAGACTGGGGATGGGTCAATCATGATTCCGCATTCTTGCTCATATATATACTTTGAAAAAAGAAACCTGTGGAGCGCCAGGATGGACGACCCGGAATTATGCAGGATGGCAATTTATTCGGAAGATTACTATGATTTTATCATTGATTACAGCAATGGCTACGCCGGAAATGACGTGGTTTGCGCGCAGAAGGTCAGCGACCGCTTTGATATCGTATATTTCGAGCGCTTTGACACACCGGAACTGAATCTGGAGAACTATCCCTACGCAATCATACCGAAATGTTTTGCGCTTACAGATCAGACAGCGCTGGAGAGCAGCGGGATTTTACGCCTGCAAAATCCTGCCGGGCTGGACCTGCAGGGAGACGGCGTTCTGGTCGGATTTGCGGATACGGGGATTAATTATACGCATCCGGCTTTTTGCAATGCCGATGGGACGACGAGAATCGCTGCAATCTGGGATCAGACCGACGAGGCGGGGACGCCGCCGGAAGGCTTTTCCTACGGTGCATATTATGAAAAGGAGGAGATTAACGCAGCGCTGCGGGCGGAGAACCCGCTGGATGTCGTGCCGGCCGCGGATTTAAACGGACACGGCACTTTTCTGGCTGGAGTTGCCTGCGGGGGCGCGGATGCGGCCATGGATTTCACCGGCGCCGCACCGGGATGTGAGATTCTGATGGTGAAGTGTAAGGAGGCAAAATCGTACCTGCGCGACTATTATTTTGTGCCGGAGGAAGTGCCCTGTTATCAGGAAAATGATTTGATGCTTGCCATCTCCTGGCTGATTCGCATGGCGGAACGGCTGCAAAAGCCATTGATCCTCTGTGTGGGGATGGGGAGCGCCATGGGGAATCATGCGGGGGAGGATGCCGTTTCTGTTTTGTGTGATGAGATGGGACGGCTGCGGCAGAAGGGCGTGGTGATTTCGGCAGGAAACGAGGCGAACGCAAGACATCATTATTTTAAATCCGGTCTGACAGAACGCCGCACGGAGGTGGTTGAAATTTCCGTGGGAAGCAGCGTGCCGGGATTTTATATGGAGTGCTGGGCGGCGGTGCCGGAGGTTTACCGGGCAGCCGTGCTCTCTCCGACGGGAGAGCGCTTTGCGGGGAGCGGCGGAATTGTCGGGAGGGATACCCATGAGTTTCTCTTTGAAAAAACAACAGTAACCGTGGATTATGTTGTGACGGGATCCGGTCTGGGGAGCCAGTTGATTTATCTTCGCTTTCTTGCGCCTTATCCCGGAATCTGGACGGTGGAACTGACACCGGTGCTGGCGATTGAGGGAAGCATTCATTGCTGGTTGCCGTTGACGGGGATGCTTAAGGGGGATGTCTATTTTCTCCAGCCAGACCCGGATACGACAATTCTTTCTCCGGGGATGTCTGCCGCGGCGGTTTGTGCGGGCGCATATCGGACTGTCAGCGGGGGAATCGATCCGGATTCCGGCCGTGGCTTCAGTGTGTCCGGGGTGATCAAACCGGATATCCTTGCACCGGGGGTCAATGTATACGGACCGGATCTGCGGACTGGGTATACCAGGCGCAGCGGAACCAGTGTCAGCGCCGCTGTCACGGCGGGAGGCTGTGCACAGATATTTCAGTGGGGGATTTTGCAGCAGGGGTTGACATACCTGAATTCGATGAATCTGTCGAATATTCTGATCCGCGGCGCGGCGCGGAGTGAGGAGAGAACCTACCCCGGCCGGGCGTACGGATATGGTTTGCTGAATGTGTATGATGCGTTGGGAATGCTGCGGATATGATGATGCCAGGGTTAAAAAAGACTTTTTGGCCAAAGAAAAAGGACAGCAGATGAATCTGCTGTCTTTTTCAAGGAGAAGGTATTTTTTACTATGGGGGTAGCAAAAAATTATAATGTATTGGGGGTTTACATGTATTATAATATCAGAAAATGAAAATAAGTGTTCACAATCATTCGTTTTTTTGAAAAATATTTTTGGTGATATTGTCAATTACCGATTGGTAATGTGCCTGTGTTTTGCGATACTTTTTGTGGATTCCCGGGAAAAACTGTGTTAAGATGTGAGCGCAAGGCATCTAACCTATAAATATATTGTAATAGGAGAAAACGCGTATGAAATCGAAATTATATTTGGAATGTTATGCCGGTATCAGCGGGGATATGACAGTGGCGGCGCTTCTGGATCTGGGAGCTGATCAGGATAAGCTGCTGCAGGCTCTGGACAGTCTGGGACTGGATGGCTATACAGTGGAGATCAGCCGGGTGAAGAAGTCCGGTCTGGATGTCTGCGATTTTGCGGTGAAACTGGATGGTGCGCATGAGAACCATGACCACGACATGGCGTATCTGCATGGAAGCGGCAGTGGGCAGAGTTATGACGGCGGGCATACGCAGGAATATCACAGCCACGATCATGGCCACGACTATGAGCATGGGTATCACGTCCACAATCACGAGCATAGCCACGATCACGAACATAGCCGTGATCACGAGCATAGCCACGATCACGGGCATCACAGCCATGATCATGGTCACGGGCATGAGCGTGCACACAGGGGGCTTCCGGAGATCATCGACGTGATTCAGTCATCGGAGATGACATCTCATGCGAAAGAAATTGCGGTGCGCATTTTTGATATCCTCGCGCAGGCGGAGGCGAAAGCCCACGGCGTGCCGTTGGAAGAGGTACATTTTCATGAAGTGGGTGCGGTGGATTCCATCGTGGATATTGCCGCGGCTGCGGTCTGCCTCGATGATCTGGGCATTGAGGATGTCATTGTGCCGGTGCTTTATGAGGGGTGCGGCTATATCCGCTGCCAGCACGGCGTGATTCCGGTTCCGGTTCCGGCTACGCTTATTATCGTATCGGAGCATCAGATCAGGCTGCATCAGACAGATACGGAGGGCGAGTTTGTCACACCGACCGGTGCGGCGATTGTGGCGGCGATCTGTACAGAAACCTGTCTGCCGGAAACGTACCTTGTGGAGAGAATCGGACTGGGCGGCGGAAAGCGGAACTATGAACGGCCCAGTATCCTCCGGGCCATGCTGATTGCGCCGCAAGACGATACGACTGAGCCAAAAACGGAAAGAATGACAGGAAGCAGCGAATATAGCAGAAGTGACGGAATTACAGGAGAAGACAATCGGGATGTCGGAAACGGTAACAGAGATAGCAGAGAAGCCGGAAAGTGCAGCGGGGAAAATCAAAATAGTGAGGAGGGCATCTGGAAACTGGAGTGCAATATCGATGACTGCAGCGGAGAGGCAATCGGCTATGCCATGGAACGGTTGTTTCAGGCGGGAGCCAGAGATGTGCATTATACGCCGGTTTTTATGAAGAAAAACCGCCCGGGTTACATGATCACTGTGCTCTGCGCACCGGAGCAGCGGGAGTTGTTAGAAGAGATTCTTTTTGCCGAAACTACTACCATCGGAATCCGGCGGCAGTGGATGGCGCGAAGCGTCCTGCCGCGCAGCAGCCGGATGGCGGAGACTTCTCTTGGGAAAGTCTGCGTGAAAGTGACGGAGTATCCGCAAAGCGGGCAGGCGCAATATACTCCCGAGTATGAGAGTGTGGCGGAGATATCCAGGGAGAAAAAAATCCCTTTCCGGCAGGCATATCAGCAGATTCTTTCTGAACTGGGTCCCGGGAAATGAGAATATAGATTCTTTGACACTTCCGCATCTGTCATTATAATTCGCTCACCGCGATTCCGTGTTTCCGGAAGAAGGCCCTGACCATCCGGTCCCATTCTGCCTCCAGAGATTTATTCATGGAAAAAACCCGGTAGGAGATGCCGGTGGTGCATACAAGGGAGTTGTTTTTGTAAATCAGGTTTAAAAACAGACCTGTGATATCCTCCGGGCGGAACCCGCATCCCGCCCGGTTGATGGTGTTCGCCTGGTTTTGCGGGGAGAGAAGAAAGACAAAACGGAAAGCGTCGGGCATACGGCTGCCTTTCAGAAGATTCAGACAATGAGGGCACACATGAGAAAAGGGGATGTATTTCAGCCCGGACAGACCGAGTTGTTCGGATTCTTCTTCAGAATAAAAGGAGGATCGTATTGTTCCGTCAATTGTGGTTTCGAAAGCCTGCGATACGGAAGCCTCTTTTAATAGAAAAGAATCAAACATGTTTCCTTTTAACATCTGGTTCATCAGAGAGCCGATCTCTGTAATTTGCAATGCTATCATAAAAACTCCTGTTCACAAAAGAATTGATTTGTGTTATCATTGACCTCAAAGTATATTTTATATCATAGGAAGCCCCTGTTATTAAAGTATCGGATTTCTTATGATGATAAGTATAAAAGTATTTTCTGGGAAAAGCAATAATAAGACGTATTTTGGGAGATTTCATAGTTTGTTTCGATATAGAAAAATAAGAATGGTCATCCTTTTGACAGCGGCTTTGCTTTTTGCTTTGCCGGCTCTTGCCGGGTGCAAGATGGAAGAGAAGATTACGGGTCCGGTTTCTGAGTTCCTGTCTGATGAGCTTTTTTCAGAAGCTTCATCAGAAGATGAGCCGGAGATTGAGAAGATCTCGGATGAGAGGTATGCTTATCAGACTCTGGATGACGAGGCGCAGGCTGTTTATGACGAGATTGTCTATGCGCTTATGAACCGGGAGGAAGAGAGACAGGTTTCCACTGTCGATGTGGATGTAATCGGTCTGGCTTACCAGGCTGTCCGCTATGATTACTGCAATTTTTTCTGGGTAGATCAGCTGGCTTATGTCATGAACAGCAAAAATGATGAGATTGTGTCCATTTCCATCACTCCCTCTTATACTGTCACGGCGGAAGAGCAGGCGGTTCTGCAGGAACAGATTGACGCGGAGGCGGCACGGATGCTGGCGGATGCGCCGTTGGAGGGCAGCGATTATGATAAGGCGCTCTATGTATATGAGACGCTGATTCGCGAGGTCGATTATGTCGTCGACGCGGAGAACAACCAGAATATTATCAGTGTGTTTGTAAATCACGAGACGATCTGTCAGGGCTACGCTTATGCGACCCAGTATCTTCTGGAGCTGCTGGATATTCCCTGTACGACTGTGACAGGCATTGCAAATGGGGAGAGCCACGCATGGAATCTGGTTTTACTGGATGGAGAATACTATTACATTGATACGACATGGGGCAATGCCAATTACATCTATCTGGCGGAAAATGAGGGAAATTCCGAGGCAGGGGAAGTAGTTGGATCCGATTATCAATACCTGAATTATGATTATTTTGGGGTAACGACGGATATGCTTCTGACCACTCATACGCCGGATTCGGAGATTCCTCTGCCGGAATGTACTGCTACGGCGGACAACTATTATATCCACGAGGGACTGTATGTGGAGACCTGGGATGCTGACCGGATTGGCAGCCTGATCCGGGAAGGGTATGAGAGCGGGGAAGCGGTTGTGCGTATCCGCTTTGCAAATACGGAACTTTGCGAGCAGGCTCAGCAGTATTTCCTGGAGGATGGGAAGGTGTTTGATTACTGTGATGGCCTTCAGACAGCACAATATCTGGAGAACACGGACTCCGAGGTACTGGTGATTCTGTTTCCGACATGAGTGACATGGCAGCAGTTTCCTGCCGGAATCTATGGCGACTGCGCTGACAGGATAAGATATGAGCTGTGCGGGGTAACAGGTCTGCAGGACCGAAGCAATACCTAAGAGAATGGACATGTAACTATGGCAAAGATTAATCTATCACACAATTTACTGGGTTGCCGGTTTGATAACTGGCTCCGCTTAAAACGATCCAATCCGATCACGGACAAAAAGCAGGCGCGGCTTATCACGGTAGTGACTTTTGTCCTGGCGCTTCCGGCTTTGCTGGAATGGCTGATTTTTTATATTCCGATTCGAAGAACAAAGGTGAAGGAAGGACCGGTTTACATCGTAGGCTACTGGCGCTCCGGCACGACTTTTTTACAGAATCTGCTGACCCGGGATCCGCAGTTTGGGTGGTTTGATCCGGTAAAAACCGTTACTTTCAGCAACTGTATTCTGCTGAAGTACATGTTGGCGAAGATACAGAAGCGCCTGCTCAAGGGAGCACGGCCCATGGATAACCTGGAATATGAGCTGGAC
>JAJQAD010000042.1 GCA_021204005.1 Clostridiales bacterium | reverse complement strand
ATTTCAAGGTGCCTTTTCCATATTATCTGATAAACTTACTGTCACACGTTTTTCTGTCGTCACAACCATATAAAACCCTTCATGAAAGGGGACCTCCTGCTGATAAGCCTTCAGATCTCCGTCTACCACGGAAAAATAATCCAGTCCGTCCCGCAGCCCGGTTCCCGTATATTTCACGTAGCTCTCCTTGTATGCCCAAAGCCGTGAAAACTCGTCAAACCCATGCTCTTCCAACCAGTCAATCTCCGCAGGATGAAAAAAGCGCCGCGCCACTTTTTCCTCCCGCGCAGTCCTTACTTCCTGCAGGTCCAGCCCAACTTCCGCATCACAAACCGCACAGGCCCAGTATCCTCCGCTATGGGAAATCGAAAAATGTACCTCCGGAAGTTCCTCAATATATGGCTTATCATGCTCCTCTTTCCGGCAGACAGTGCAATTCTGTATCTCCCTGCCAAGGTAACGGCCGACAACCCGCCGCAGCAATTCATAGCTGGAGATCTCCTTCTTCCCGTCCCATGGATAAACATAGATGCACACCATTCTTTTTTTATTCTTCTCCAGGTTATTCAATATACTCTCCTCTACATCGGAATCCATATCACCCTGCACAGGATACAGAAGATCATCACTTCTGATAGCGCTCATACAGCCGCTGGAATGCCGGCAGGCTCCTGCTCACCACTTCATCCGGCACACAGTAGGAGATACGCACCCACCCCGGCCCGCTAAAGGCGGATCCCGGCGCCATCAGGATTTTCTCTTTCTTTGCCTCCTCACAGAATTTTGCGTCATCCGGTTCCAGCGCCTTCATAAAGAGATAAAACGCGCCGTCCGGGTGAATGCAGGTATATCCGATATTCACCAGTCCTTTATATAAAATATCTCTCGATTTTTTGTAAATGCTGATATCCACAGAAGCATCCACGCACTTCAGCAGCATCTTCTGTTGCAGGGAAGGAGCGTTCACGTAGCCGAGATATCGCATGGAAGCCGTCATCCCCGCATACAGATCCTGCATATCCTCCACACAGGGCTCCATGGCCAGATATCCGATCCGCTCACCCGGGATGGAGAGCGCCTTACTGTAGGAGTAAACTACAATCGTGTTCTGGTAATAATGCGTCAGATAAGGAACTTCCATATCATAAACCAGTTTCCGATACGGTTCATCCGCCACCAGGTAAATAGGATGTCCGTACTCTTCCTGCTTTTTCTTTAAAATATCGGTCACGGCGATGATAGACTCCTCCGTGTAAACCGCACCAGTCGGATTGTTCGGTGTGTTGATAATCACGAAACGGGTCCGCGGACTTAAAGCCGCCTCAAATGTCACGGGGTCCGGCTGCAGCGTTTCCATATTGCAGCGGGCCGGAACCAGCTTCCCGTAGAGGGATTCCACATAACTTTTATATTCCCAGAAATAAGGAGCAAATGTGACAACTTCATCCCCCTGATCCAACAGTGCGTTGGCAATCACCACAATCGCAGCTGCCGCACCGACCGTCATAATAATGCCGTTCTCATCGTAATTGCAGTCATATGTCTCATTCAGATACTTCGCGATATGCGCCCGCACCTCCGGATGACCCACATTTGCCGGGTATCCATGGAGCGACAATACATCCTCGCTATCCAATATTTCTTTCATCGACTCATTGACAATCGCAGGCGGTTCCACACTGGGATTGCCGATGGTAAAATTAAAAATGTTCTCCTTGCCGTAAACTGCGGCAAGCTTCTTCCCCTCCTCAAAGATATCACGGATACAGACAGATGTATCCAGAGATCTCCGCAAACGTTTTGCTATCATAATCTTCTCCTCCACTATGTTGTTACCGGCCGTATCGCTCTCTTTCCGGATGGTTTACCTGCTTCAACCATACAGTACAGAAAGCAAAACCGCCAATAAATTTGCCGCCCAAACGCGTTAACGCTTTAGCGCGGCAAATCTAACGATTATCATAGCACATCTCCTGCAAAAAAGGAAGAGGAAAATGTTAGTTTCCTTTTATGTTTTCCTTTATTTTTCCTTTCAAGTCGAGTAAGAGGCGCATTTTGCCTCATACTCGTCGCGCGGAGTGCGGACAGCTCAGCTGTCATATTCCTTACGCACCCCTGCGCATAAAAAAGACGGCACCGCCTGTAAAGCTGTGCCGCCACATTTATAATTTTTTCACTATATATCTATTCCTAGAAGATTCTCCGCACCGCCAGGATCGACTTATATGTCGCATTCGTATATTTGATACCGCCGGCCGGATACGGTTTGGAATTCGATGCATTCACAATGGTGTTATTTCCTACATAGATACCTACATGTCCGCTGTAGCAGACGATGTCGCCCGGCTGCATGTCCGACACGGATACCGCATAACCCACAGAGCGAAGTGCGCTGGAGCTGTGAGGGAGAGACACGCCAAAGTGTGCATATACACTCATAACAAAACCGGAACAATCGCATCCGCTCGTCAGGCTGGTGCCGCCATACACATAAGGGTTGCCGATAAACTGGCATGCATAGTTCGCAACTGCGGAACCGGAGCCGCTGCTTGATGTGCTTGAACCGGATGAGCTGCTCGAACTGCTGCTTGTACTCGAAGAACTACTCGAACTGCTGCTTGTGCCCGAAGAACTGCTCGTGCTGCTGGAACTGTTGGAAGACACACTGGAGGATCCGCTGGTAACGGAACCAACTGTCGTCGTTGTCGCCGCTGCCTGCGCCGCCGCAATTACCGCGTTCTGTTCCTTGATCGTCTCCTGATACTGCGCTGCAAGGCTCTCCGCCTCTGCCAGCTTGGTCTCATAATCATCCAGCTCACTGCTCTTCTGCACTTTTACTTCCTCGAGCTCCTCCTGCTGTTCCTCATATGTAGCCTGGATTTCCTCCAGTTCAGCTTCTTCCTGCTCCACCTGTTCTACCAGGTTCTCTACTTCCAGCTTGGTATTCTGATATTCTACCAGAAGGCTTCGGTCATAATCATATACCGTGGAATAACTCTCAATCTTATTTAAAACATCCGCAAAGCTGTCAGAACCCATCAGCGCTGTCAGGAAAGAGGAATCTCCATTCTCATACATATATACAATCCGCTCTTTCATGGACTCGTACTGTTCTTCTTCCGTCTCTTTCGCTACCTCCAGGTCAGCTTCCGCCTCTGCCAACTCCACCTTTTTATTTTCAATATCATCTTTCGTCGTCTCAATATTAACAAGCACTTCCACCAGTTCTGAATCAAGCTCATCAATCTGGCTCTGCAATTCTGCCTGCTTGGATTCAATGCTGCTGATCTGTGACTGTACGGAACTCAGGTTGCTCTCCGCTTCGCTTTTCTTGCTCTTTGCCTCTGAAAGGCTTGTCGCGCCTGCTGCCTGTGTGCAGCCCAGAGCCATCACAATTACCAGACCAAGTGCCACCAATCTCTTTCTCATAAAATATTCCTTCCCTGTCTCTTCTATCAAAAATCTTTCGGATTCCCCGGTGATCTGTAAGCCACCCAAAAGAGCCGCTTTGCCCTCGATGACTCACAGTATAACACCAATCGTTCCGAATTTCAATACAAACAGACATTTTTCAGAAATACGAAAAATGAAAAAGTAAATTCTACTTTTGCATTCAATAGTGGATTTTAGT
>JAJQAD010000116.1 GCA_021204005.1 Clostridiales bacterium | reverse complement strand
AGATTTCACGGTAGATATCAGCAAAACCAGGGAATTTACAGATCAGTTCATCAATACGCGCCAGGCTCCGTGTAGTGAGTACTGTGAGCCAGGCTTCCAATTCAGTTTCAATGTCTTTATTCTGCATGACATTTTTGAATTTGTCAAGGCAAACATAGACCTGCCGGGTCAGGGAGGGAAGCTTTAGACCGCTGTCCCAGGTTGTATTCCCATGATGTATGTAAATGTCTGGAAGAGAACTGAATTCTGAGGGGCTTTTTTCCAGCAGCACAATAGCGATAACAGGGTGTAGTTTCCGGTATGTAAATTTATTTCCATACTTGTTATGCAGTCGATTGTATTCCCTCATGATCAGATCCGCGCAGTAACAGTCCATCCGCATGGCCGGAAAATTGTAGCCGTACTTCTGGATTTCCAGATTCACCAGGCTACGGTCTTCCAGGCGGACGAGGAGATCAACGATGACTTCTGATCCCATCTCCGCCATCTGTGTGCCTTCGCGGGGAAGTACCTCTATGATACGCACCTTCTGATTGAGCAGTGCGCTGAGAAGATGCTCAACGCGATCGAGGTGACGGTTGGTGTCGAACACAAAGTGGAAAAAGGAATCGTAGCATAAATAGATGCTTTCCTCCCCGGAGCAGAAATCCAGGAATTCTTTCTGGTACTGTGTGGGAAATTTCAGATAGAGACCGTAGGCGACCGGATGCTGTTTCAGCTGATCCAGAATTTCCGCTGGCGGTGTCTGACTGCCGGTTAAGTGGGTGATGTTAGACGTGTTTTTAACCATAGACATGTTCCTCCTTACAATTAAGAGCAAAATAGTAGTTCATTTGCATGCTGCTTATTATTGTCGGATCATGTCCGCGAAATGGGATTCCGAAAATAAAGATGCATGACGCAAAAGATATGATGCGACAAGAAAAGTCGCGGTTGATATAATGAGAATAGCACAGAATGTTACGGAATACAAGAGGAAAATGAAATTTATTGGATTGACGGATAAAAGGGCTCAAACTTCACATATTTCAACGTGCGAAGTTTGAGCCCTTTATTAATTCGCGGCATTCACTACTTTATACAGAGGCTTGCAGATATAAACCGCGGCCACACATTTGATGACGTCGCCCGGAATAAAGGGAAGCAGCCCTGCGGTAAACGCTGCCGGCCAGGTGAGGCCGAGCAGGACTTTCATCCACGGAACTCCCACCGCATAGATGATGGGTATTCCGACGAATACGGAGATCATGCTGCGGATAACTTTATTTTTATTTCCCTTCATCAGGGAGATCAGGATGACCGCCACAAGGTATCCGATGATGTAGCCGCCGGTCGCACCGGCGAGGACGCCGAAGCCGCCCTTGCCGCCGGAAAAAACCGGGAGACCGACGAGACCGAGCAGAATCCAGATGCCGACGGTAATGCCGGCTTTTTTTGGCTTTAAAAGCAGCGCGATCATGTTGATGACCAGCGTCTGCGCGGTGATCGGAACAGCGGAAAACGGAAGCTGGATGCTCAGGTAGGAGGAGACGCACAGCAGCGCCGCCAGTAGAGCCATAGTAGTGAGTTCTTGTGTGGAAAATTTCTGCTTCAAACTTTGTACCTTCCTGTTCTGTCAAGCCCTTAATTGTTGATTTATCTGGCTTTGACTAAATTATATTACCGTCTGTTCAGATAGCGTGTAATATATGTTATTTCATGAAAGTCCCGGGGGCTATCTGTCTGCGGCTTTCAGTATAATAGGGCACGAATGAAATGTCAACCATAAATTTGGAATTAAAGTTAACAATTTAAACATAAGCGGTAATAAAGAACTCCCGGAAAACTTTTTCCGCGGCGGTTGAGTTTTCGTTTATTTTAGGGTATATTGTATATGTTCAGCTTCAGGCATGTTCATTTGAATGAAGCAGGGGATACCGCCGGGATAACGGTTTGCCTTTTGCTCGGCTTGATTCTGAACCTGAGATTTTTTTTGATAGTGTTTTTAGAGGAGGAAGAAAGAAAATGGCCTGGTATGACGAAGCGATTTTTTATCATATTTACCCGCTGGGGCTTCTGGGGGCGCCGAAGCAGAATCCTTACGGTGCCGTGGAGCATCGGATCCGCGCGCTGCATCCCTGGATTGATCATATAAAGGAGATTGGCTGCAACGCGATTTACATCGGCCCGCTGTTTGAATCGGTGGGACATGGATATGAGACGACGGATTATCGGAAGCTGGACAGCCGTCTCGGGGATAATGAGGATCTGAAAAATTTTGTATCGGCCTGCCATGCGAAGGGAATCCGGGTGATTTTTGATGGGGTCTTCAACCATACGGGCCGGGATTTTTTTGCATTTCAGGATATCAGACAGAACCGGGAGAATTCCCGCTACAGGGATTGGTACTGCAATGTAAATTTCTGGGGAAACAATGAATATAACGACGGTTTTTCCTATGAAAACTGGGGTGGTTACAACCTGTTGGTGAAGCTCAACCAGAAAAATCCGGAGATGATCAACTACATTTGTGATGTGATCCGCTTCTGGGTCAGCGAGTTTGATGTGGACGGAATCCGTTTGGATGCGGCGGACGTGCTGGATATGCAGTTTATGCAGGCGCTGCGGGGCGTGGCGAACGAGGTGAAGCCGGAGTTCTGGCTGATGGGCGAGGTGATCCACGGGGAGTACAGCCGGTGGGCCAATGAGGGAACTCTTCATTCGGTGACAAACTATCATTTGCACAAGGCGCTGTATTCCGGACATAACGATCACAATTATTTCGAGATCGCCCATACGGTGCGGCGGCTTTATGATATGGGACGCAACTGTTCGGGCGGATTAAAGCTGTACAATTTTGTAGACAATCATGATGTAGAGCGAATTTACACGAAGCTGAATAACAAAGCGCACTTTGCGCCGGTGCATGTCCTTCTGTATACATTGCCCGGCATACCGTCGCTCTACTATGGTTCCGAGTTTGGCATAGAGGGAAGAAAAGAGCGGTTTTCGGATGATTCCCTGCGGCCTGCGCTGCGGCTGGATGATTTTGCGGATGCTGTGAAAAACAATCCGTGCACCGCGCTGATTGCTGCTCTGGGGCAGGTCAGACAGCAGGCGAAAGCGCTTTCCTACGGGGATTATAAGGAGCTGACGCTGACGAACCGCCAGTATGCGTTTTCCAGGTCGTACGAGGGGCAGACTGTTCTGGTTACAGTGAATAATGATGACCAGGCGGCGGGTTATCGCCTTCCGGCCGGAGGGGAGCGGGTGTATACCGGCGCGCTGACCGGGGAGAAAGTTTACGTGCAGGACGGATGGATTTCTGTCTCCGTGCAGGGAAATTCCGGGGAAATCTGGCTTCCGGGGGAGATGGAGTGGAAAAAAGAAGAGAAAAAATCACGGAAGAACCAGGAGCAGGCGGTTGCAGGCACAAGGGTGCAGGAGACCGCAGCTGAGAGAGATACACAGGAATCCACAGTCCGGAGAGATGCGCAAAAGATTACAGTCGGGAAAAAAGCGCAGGAAGCTGCGTCAGAGAGGAAAGTGCAGGAAGTTACGGCAGAATTGAAAGCGCAGGAAGCCTCGGCAAAGAGGAAAGCGCAAGAGATCGCAGCAGCTGGAAAGAAGGCGAAGCCGGCTGCAGCGGTGGAAGC
>JAJQAD010000185.1 GCA_021204005.1 Clostridiales bacterium | reverse complement strand
TGATACACCAGAATTGCACCAAGCCAGCTGATAAATACCATTCCCAGCAAAAGAATGAGATACTTTGGGCCGCCCCAGGCATAAAACACCAGAGAAAAACACAGCAAAACGATATTTTTCTTCCTTATGTCGCGAACCAGATGATAGATCAGGAGGTTTAACGGCAAAAAGAAAAACACAAAAAACAAACTGGAAAAAACCATGAGATCACTCCCCTGCCACTATAGAATTAAGATCTGATTCTATAATGCTGATACGGTTATTAATTGTAATCCCAGCCGTGCAAAATATCAATATTTATGTCGAAAAATGTCAGAAATTACAGAATTAAAACTCTTCACAAATGGATGTTTCATTCTGACATTCCTGCTTCCCTACTTCACCACAAATGTCTTACTTACCAGAGTCTTCGTACCCGCACTATTTGTCGCTGTCACTTTATAAGTATACGTTCCTTTACCAAGCGTGCCAAACTTAATCGAATTATCCACCTTACTCAGATTATACGTCTTTGTATTCGGCTTCACTGTTTTCCCGATTTTCTTTTTGCCATTCGTATCATAGACCGCCACCGTCACCGATGTGATCTTCGTCTCCGAGGAAATCTTCCCCTTGATTGTAAACGACTTCCCGACCTTCAGCGTCCCAGGTTTTGTCGCACCGCTGATCGTCGCCGCTTTATAAGTCTTTGACAGTTTCCATCTCTGGGAAGCAGCAATGGAAGCTGTTTTGATCTGTACATTCTTCCCGGCAGAGGCAGCGCCTCCGTTCAGATACAGGCAACAGGTCGTTGCACCTTTCGGAACAAGGTAATAGGATCCGGTTCCATCCGGAAGCACCTGCCAGAGTGTTGCAGTCGAGGACTGCTTCACGTTAGCGCCCGAAGACTTTGACGCGATTGCCAGATATTTTCCGGAACCAACATCCTGAATCTTATAGTAACCGCTGCTCTGATAGATAAATTTAAATTTCTGATACTCGGTGCCCGACGATTTTTTTGCCAGCTGTACATTTGCGCCGGAGGAAGAGGAACTGCTCTTAATCCCCAGGCAATAGGATGTATTTACTTTACTGGTGATATAATAATATGTCCCGTTTGCAACCGTCTTCCCGGTGCTTAAAACCACAAAAACCCTGTTCACCAGCGTCGTCGTCCCGTAGCTGTTTTTCGCCGTCACCTTATAACGATAAACACCGGCGCTTAATTTTCCAAATTTAATCGATGAGTCTACCTTGCTCAGGCTGTAGCTGGCCGCATTTGGGGAAACTGTCTTCCCGATCTGCTTCGCGCCGCTCGTGTCATAGACCGCAACCGTCACTGAGGTGATTTTACTTGTCGAAGAGATCGTTCCCTTGATCGTGAAGGAATTTCCGGCTGTCATCGTTCCCGGCTTCGTCGCTCCGCTGATAGTCGCCGGCGTATAGGCCGTTGTCAGTGTCCAGCGCTGGGATTTGATCACCTGGGCAGAATGAATCTGAATATTCTGGCCGGCGGAAGCTTTTCCGTTCTGCAAATACAGACACATCGTCGTCGCAGTTTTCGGCACAAGATAATAGGAGCCTGTCCCATCCGGAAGCACATACCAGTAAAACTTCGACGAAGATTGCCTTACATTGGATCCGGAAGATGTACCGGAAATCGCCAGGTATTTACCGGATCCAACGTCCTGGATAAGATAATATCCGCTGCTCTGGTATGTAAATTTAAACTGCATGTATGTATTGGCCGTATCCTTTTTTGCCAGCTGCACATTGGCGCCGGAAGACGAGGAATTTCCCGAGATAGCGGCCCCGTAAGACGTATTCACGCTCGTATAGAGATAATAATTACCGTTCGCAACCGTCTTTGCCGTGCTCAGGACTACAAAATCCCGGCTGACCAGGGTCGTCGTCCCGGCACTCGTCGTCACCGTCACCTTATAGGTATAAACGCCTGCGGTCAGGCTGGAAAACGTCAGATTATTGTCAACCGTACTGTTTTTCAGAGAATAGATTTTTGTATTCGGGCTAGCTGACGAACTGATTTTCTTTGTCCCGCTCGTGTTGTACACCGCGGCTGTCACATTCGTAATTTTTCTTGAAGACGTAATAGTCCCGCCGATAGTGAAAGAACTGCCGGCCGTGATTGACGTCGGTGCAACCACACCTGAGATCGTCAATGTATCACTGGTTGTCCCCGCATACTCCTGATATTCCGTCCAGAAGTAATTCATAGCCAGGCTTCCCCGCGTCTCGGCGACCGAGGCGTAATTCGCCGGTATTTCATAATAATAACACCAGTAATACGCCGCCCAGTAAGCGCCGTCCGCATCGTCGCTGACACTCATCAGCCTGTCATATACTTTTGTCTTATAGGCGGATGTCTGCAGCTCGTATACCAGATAAGCCAACTGTCCCTCCACCGTAGTGTAATCCAACCCATTTGAGGAACAATAATTTTTCAGACTGGTAAGCCGGCTGGCATGCCACTGGCACAGTCCATAGCTGGTATAATTCCCGGAACTGTCATAATCTCCTTTTGCATTGCAGTTAAAAGCAGATTCCGAATAGATATTTGCCAGAATGCCGCAGGCAGCGGCCACAGAAAAACCCGCTGTGTCAACCAGGTATTCAAAAATAATAAGCTCATTGCTGTTGTTGCTGACAGAAGCAGCGGACACCGTCAGTTCTACAAGATTCACATTGATGTATGGGACTGCGTCGTCACAGTCCTGTGTGTAAACTTCCTCATCCCAGACCGGATCAAACTCATACCAGTAAAACTCTGAATTATCATAGTCCGCCGGGCTCTCCCAGGTCACCGGAATCACTGTGCTCTCACTCTCACCGTCCAGATAGACCTCCAGCGTCGTCGGGAGATCTGCGATCACCTCCGCCTCCGTCGGTTTCTCATCGTGGTAGTATGTCACGGAGGATTCACTTTCAGACAGACCGGCAAAGCCGGTGATCGTATGTGTCTCCGCTTCCTCCGCCGCGTCCGCTGACGATTCCTCTGTATCCGACGCTGTCTCTTCCGCATCGGAAGCCGTTGCTTCGTCTTCTGATATAGCTTCGGTTCCTGAAGCTGTTACTGTCCCGGCATCAGATGATGTCGTATCCGTCGATTCAGAGGCTGCAATGTCTTCCTCACCGGCAGCCGTCGATGAATCCGTGCCGCCATCTCCAACCTCCGTCGAATCATTCTGCTGATCCGAAACAGAATCTTTTGCCTCGTCTGATGGTACGGCATCTGTCGAATCCTCTGTCGTTTCGGAACCCTCTGAGGTCATCAAAGAGGCGGACTCTGACAAATCCGTCTCTTCCTGTATAATATCCGATGTCGCTGAATCTGAGGCATATGCCTGCAGATTAGAGGAGGACAGCGCTACGGCAGCGCATAAAATGCCTGCCGCAAAACGTGTCCCCAGTCTGTGTCTCAGTCCGGTCATTCAAATTCCTTCTTTCATCTTTATTGCATTCTTTAAACGGAAACAACTGTAATTCCGGGAACATTAGAAGAATAAATTTATTATATTAGTTTCTCAACCTGAAAACAACCTGTTTCAATAACTTTTTCATTTTTCTTGGAACACGTAGTATTGCCCACCCCAATCTGTAATCCTTACTGTTTTTTAATTCTGATATTTTTTCATTATTTATTTTCTGTAGACGCTCTTTGCTTTTTTCCGCCTGCTGTCTCCCCAGCAAAGCATTGCATTCATCCGTCACATACCATCTGAAAAAACCTTTTTCCCCCTGAGGAAATACCTGGGAAATCTGCCGTTCGCGGTATGGAAGCTGCATATACGCATTTTTGATATAATCAAGCATCTGCCGTAACCGGTCCGGCGACATATCATCCTTCGTATACTGAAAGGCTTCAGCCTGGTACAGCTTCTGCATTTCCATATAACAAAAAAACACTTCATATACATCAAAAACAGACGAAGCCTTTGTCAATACCGGCAACGCCATATCTCCGCCTTTCCAAAGGTCAGCAGCCAAGCAGCGCAGATCATCTTTCTTTGCATCAAACGCTGCAAGCCATTCCGATATACGGCTGCAGGAATGTAATTTGTCACTATTGGATGGGAAGTTATAATATTCTCCTGGGTGATCCAGCACACCTGCCTTGGTAATACAGGAATCCAGCAGACGATGATATATCTTAAGCCACGCCTCCTCCGTCTTCACTGTACTCAGATTGTGGATACAGCTGCAAACCATACGGTCGGCAAAGCTTTTTTCCACCTCATCAAAGATCCTGCGCCGTCTCAGCTCGTGATATACCGCCTCGTACGCGTCTATAAAAAGAGTCGGATCACTGTCCTTTCTGCTCTGCAGATTCCCGGTCTGCCCTGTTCTGTAATTGACAAGATTTTCATTTACATAGGTTACGGAGCCGGCAACCGCAAGCGCAATGAGGTTAAAGTAAATATCGTTGCTATGCCGGATTTCCTGAAACCGAAGATTTTCCTTTAAAACAAATTCCTTTCGAAATAACTTCAGCCATGGATTCGGCGTCGTAAGCGCAAGAATGGTATCCGGAATCTCTTTTCTGGAAAAAACAGGAGATTCCGGGAGCAGGTTTCTTCGAAAAAGATTGGGTTTTTCCGCAAACTTTCCCGTCATCGTATTGTACTCTCTGGCACCGAACAGTACGATATCCGCATCCTCTTCCTTCGCCTTCCGCCATGCCTTCTCACATAAAGATAAATCAAAGAAGTCATCCGCATCCAGGAACAGCAAATATTCCCCTCTGGCTTCTCTGATTCCCCGGTTCCGGGCTGCTCCGGCATACAGATTTTCCTGTTCTATCATCCGGATCCTTTTATCCACAGCCGCATACTCTTTCAGGATAGTTCCCGACGCGTCTGCAGAACCGTCGTCCACACAGATAATTTCAATTTCGGGCAATGTCTGTTTCGTTATACTGTCCAGGCATTCATGGAGATAATTCTGTACATTGAAAACGGGAATGATAACCGAAATCTTCGGGGAAGGACACGGATCATAAAAGATCCGTTCCGGCTTCGTCGATGAGGGAGCATTGTCACCGTTGCTGACATGTTTTAATGCCATGTCATAGGCTTCAGCCAAAAGCTCCGGGCACAGGCCGTCATAATCCCTGACAAACTGTTCCGTATCACTGAGAATCGCCGGTCCGTATTCCTTATCACCACAGAATCTGCGAAACCATATCTGGAGATCGGAAAACTCTCTCTGCATCACTGACCGGCACACTTCCGGATCAATCTGATCCAGTTCCAGCTGACTGCCTGTTATTTTTATAGACTGAAACTGACAATCAAAATGCCGCGCCCTCTTTCCGACCAGCGAACCCGGCTGTCCCACTCTATGTACCACCAGCCGATCCTTTGAAAGCATGATGCGCTCCGCATTTGTGATCACCCGCCAGTAAAAAGATCTGTCATTAATACAGAACAGCGTGTTAAACTGAATATCATGTTTTTGCAGAAAAGCGCGGCGGTAAATGCCGTTCCACGGAACCACACTGATATGATATAACGCGTCGTCGGCATCCGCCCTGAGCAGCCGGTTAAAATCATTTCGGTTTAAACGGGTAAACATATAGATATGATTATATATCGTCTCATTTTGCTGCATATCAAACGGGACAGAACGGAATTTCAGGCAATCCAGATTGTTCGCTGCTGCCATCTTATAGATCGCCTCATAGGCATAATCCAGCACATAGTCATCGGAATCCAGAAAATGAAGATACTCTCCCCTGGCAACCGACATGCCGTAGTTTCGCGCCGCACCGGCATACTTGTTTTGCTGGCGCAGTACCCGCACACGGCTGTCTCCTGCCGCATATTCCTTCAGGATCTCTCCAGAACTGTCTGTGGATCCATCGTCCACACAGATAACCTCTATGTCCCGCAGAGATTGTCCCAGCACACTGTCCAGACACTGGTGCAGGTATTTTTCTGCATTATATGCAGGAATAATTATAGATAATTTAATATCTGCCATAAAACTTATTTTTCCTCTCGCTGCTGTTTTTCTCATTTCCGCGCCTACGGTACCAGACATTCTTTCAGATACTGCGCATACTCTTTCTGATTATAAAAATATCCCTTCGGCCTCCCCTTAATCCCGAACTCCTCAAACCACTCATTCTTCAGTGCATCCCGCAGCACTTTCTTCTTCGGTCCGGTAATGGTGTTCAGATGCCACAGGGAAAAATGCAGCGCATAATTGATATAATCCTGTTCCAGCTGCCAGTACAGATCATGTTCCTCCAGCACTGCTTTCAGCGCATTCAACGCCTCATGGAAGCAATTCCAGGATTTATCTCTGGTATTTGAAAGAGATTTCGGATTATTCCGGCGCTGGTGCGCCAGTACCTCATCCAGGATCTCAATCCTCTCAGCAAAAACAACTGCCGAAAAGACAAAAAGCATGTCATTCGATGTCCGGATCTCCTGAAAACGCAGGTAATTGTCCTCCACAAATTCCCTGAGGAACAGCTTATCCCAGGTCCAACCGACAAAGACTTTAAAAACATTGTCTGTAAATGTCCGGAAATTCATCGGGCGGTACGGAGGAAGCGCCTCCTTCCGAAGCGTCCACTTTGCCTCTGCAAACTGGCCCAGGTCTTCTCTGTACTGATCCGAACGAAACACGAGAAGCTGCGCATCCGACTTTTTTGCCTTTGCGTAAGCCTTCTCAAGCATGGTCGGTTCAAAAAAATCATCCGAATCCAGGATAGACAGATACTCTCCGGCCGCGGCATCAAGGCCGCGATTTCTGGCAGCGCCCGCTCCGGCATTTTCCTGCGTGATCACTCTCATGCGGGAGTCCTTCGCAGCGTATTCTTTTAAAATGGCGACAGAATCATCCTCTGACCCGTCATCCACACAGATAATTTCGATATCCCGCAGAGTCTGTCCCACCACACTGTCCAGACACTGCCGCAAACGCTCCGATGCATTATACACCGGTATGATCACCGATATTTTTTCCCTGTTCTTCATATTTTCCGGAATCTCCAATCACATTACCTGTTTTTCAAACGGTTTTTTATTTTTCTTGGCACTGCAAACACTTTCATTCCAAACTTATAGGACACAGAATTCTTGATGTCATTCAGCTCCTGTTCCAGAAGCTGTTCCCGAGAAATACTGCCTCCGGCAAACGCTCCGGTCTTTGCCTGCGTCTGATAAAACGCATCCGGATCTTCCACCAACGACGTAAGCTGCAGCCATTCGTGTTTCGAAAAACAGTTCCGGTCCACCTCGCCTGTGTCGAAAGCACGCCGGAACTCCGCTGCAAACCGCAGTAAAAATTCCTTCTTAAAAGACTCTCCGATTCTGCGGAATGTCACCCTGTAATTAATAAATTTTTTCCACCAGTAAATGCCGCGAAACCGCTCCCATACTTCCCTGTCACGCACCAGGAGCTTTCGGATATAGTCATATTCCACATTCATGGCATAAACTTTATTCTTATCATTTACGGAGGAATTCGGGTTATCCCTGCGGTTCCTGTAGTACGGCTTATCGATGATCATCGCCCGCTGTCCATAGACAAATGTCTGAAAGAAAAAACCATTATCCTGAAAGGAGGCGCCGGGCGTCTCATTATGCCGGATCTGATATTCATCGAGAAATGATTTTCGGTAAATACCGCTCCAGGTGTTCATAATATAGCGTATTGCCTCAGGGTTCTGACTGGGATTAAAAACGACATTATAATCCTCCGGGTCTTTGGAAAGATGGTTATACGACAGATTCATATCCCCGTTCTCTTTTCTCCCAAACCGATAAAAATCCGCTTTCACAAAATCCAGATCATATTCTTTCGCCTTTGCATATAAATCCTCATACATATTCAGCGGCACATAGTCATCCGGCTCGACAATACCGATATACTCTCCCTTCGCCATATCCAATCCGATATTCATTCCGACGCCATATCCGCCATTTTCCTTATCCACAATGACAATACGCCCGTCATTCTTTGCATAATCCCGCAAAATTTTCAGGGAACCATCCGTAGACCCGTCGTTAATACAGATAATCTCAATGTCCTGTAAAGTCTGGCGGGTAACGCTTTCCATACACTCCTCCAGATACTGTTCCACATTATATGTGGGAATAATGATTGATACTTTCGCCATAATCCTCTCTTTTCCTCATCTCATGCATTATCTGAAATCCTGATTTTGAATGAAGATAATCCGCCAGTCAGATATATTTATGTCAGGCATCTGCTTTTCAGTCTCTGCAGAATATATCTCTGGTATAAACTTTATCCTTCACATCATCCAGAGCGGCGTCATAACGGTTCGCTATGATAACGTCACACTCCGCTTTAAATAGATCCGGATCATTCACAACGCGGCTTCCAAAAAATGTAGAGCCATCCTCCAACGTCGGCTCATATACAAGAACCGCTGCGCCTTTTGCCTTTACTCTTTTCATCACGCCCTGAATGGAGGACTGGCGGAAGTTATCCGAATTGGATTTCATCGTCAGCCGGTAAACTCCGACCGTGCAGGAGCGCTCCTGCACTGCACTATAATCCCCGCGGTTATAATAGTCATAATATCCGGCTTTCCGCAGCACCTGATCAGCGATAAAGTCCTTTCTTGTCCGGTTCGATTCTACAATCGCCTCAATCAGATTTTCCGGTACATCTTCATAGTTTGCCAGCAGCTGTTTTGTATCCTTTGGCAGACAATAACCTCCATACCCGAAAGAAGGATTGTTATAATGTGTGCCAATCCGCGGGTCCAGGCATACGCCGTCGATAATCTGCTTTGTATCCAGTCCTTTTGTCTCCGCATAGGTATCCAGCTCATTAAAATAAGAAACGCGGAGCGCCAGATAGGTATTCGCAAAAAGTTTAACCGCTTCCGCCTCGGTAAATCCCATAAAGAGTATATCGATATCTTCTTTGACCGCTCCCTCCTCAAGCAAACCGGCAAATATATGAGCAGCCTCTTTCAGCCTTTTATCCTCCGGATCCGTCCCGATGATGATGCGGGATGGATAAAGATTATCATACAGAGCTTTTGACTCGCGCAGGAATTCCGGACTGAAAAGAATGTTTCTGTTCCCGGTCTTCTCCCGGATGGAAGCTGTGTATCCCACCGGCACCGTTGACTTAATTACAATAACCGCTTCCGGATTATACTCCGTCACCAATCCAATCACCGCTTCGACTGCAGAAGTGTCAAAAAAGTTTTTATTGCTGTCATAGTTTGTCGGCGCTGCGACAATGACAAAATCCGCATCCCGATAAGCCGCCTCTGCATCCAGAGTAGCGGTAAGACGCAGTTCCTTCTCCGCCAGGTATTTTTCAATATACTCATCCTGAATCGGTGATTTTCTCTGATTAATCAGATCTACCTTTTCCGGAATGATGTCTACCGCCATAACTTCATGATGCTGTGACAGCAATACGGCCATGGAAAGTCCCACATAGCCAGTACCGGCTACCGCAATTTTTAATTCTTTCTTATTGTTTTCCATAATTTAAGATTTTCTCCAAAGAATAGATTTTCATACAATGGGAATCATTATACTGCCGTTATGTAAAATACATGCACGGCCTGATGTGAAATCCACGTAAAATAGAGATTCAATTTGTAAAATAAATTTTACACAAATTTCTCCTGTAATTTTCCGGTAACATTTGTGTAAATTGCACAATTTCTTATTGACTTTCCTTAAAATATGGAATAAGGTGAGCGCAGGAATCAAAAAGCTTACAGACAGGCAGGGAGAAGAATTGTGAAAAAAACAGCAGCAATTATCGTTACTTACAACCGAAAAGAATTATTAGCGGAAAATATCGAACACCTGCTGGGGCAGTCTCTGCGCAGCCAGATGGACATTATCGTCATTGACAATGCCAGCACTGACGGCACGAGGGAATCTCTGCAGCCGCACTTACAGGCAAACGAAATTATCTACTTAAACACCGGTGCTAACCTCGGCGGAGCCGGCGGATTTCAATACGGTATGCGCTATGCCGCGGAACATCACTATGACTTTCTCTGGGTCATGGATGACGACAGCATGCCCTCTCCCAACGCACTGGAGGAGCTGTTGAAGTGGGATCAGAAATTATCGGGAAACTATGGTTTTCTCTCCAGCAAAATCAACTGGACCGATGGATCGATCTGCAATATGAATATCCAGAAAGTCAGCATATCCAAAAAAGTGACTGACTTCACATCCGACTGCGTCCCGATCGTCACCGGAACCTTTGTCTCCACCTTTTTCCCTGTGGAAAGAATTTTTGAATTCGGACTGCCGATCAAAGAATTCTTCCTGTGGTGCGATGATCTGGAATATACACGCAGAATCTCACGCAAATATCCCTGCTACCTGATTAATACCAGCACGGTCACGCATAAGTCGGCAGGCAACATAGGCTCCAATATCGCAGCTGACGAATATGAGCGCTTAAACAGATACTGCTATGCTTACCGAAATGAAATATACTTTTTCCGCAGAGAGGGGATCCGCGGGTGGTCCTACTGCTTCTGCAGACTTTTGCTGCACCTTACCCGTGTGATTCTGAAAGCGAAAGATCACCGCGCCGAACGTCTGAAAATCATCCTGACATCAACATGGAAAGGCTTTTTCTTTCACCCGGAGATCGAATATGTGCAGACATGTTATGATTTCCCGGAAAAGGGAACACATCGCTCCTCTATTTTCAGCCAGGACAACGGATTTCCGAAACCATTTGCAACAAACCACAGCTTTTTCGGGAAAATTTAACCAGACTCAAATATGATCTCCATTATTGTACCTGTTTATAATATTGAAAAACATATCTCACAGTGCATAGACAGCCTTCTTTTGCAAACGATACGGGATCCGGAGATCCTTCTGGTTGACGACGGTTCCACAGACTGCAGCGGAGAAATCTGCCGGACGTATGCTGCGGCACATGATAATATTTCCTATTTCCGTCAGGAAAACTGCGGCGTTTCCGCAGCACGGAACCTGGGTCTGAGCCATGCAGCCGGAGAATGGATTCTTTTTGTGGACGGAGACGATTTTGCAGACAAAAAGCTGGCGGAAACCCTCCTGGCTCTGACGGACGATGAAACGGACATCGTATGCACTGCATTCTGTGTGGAGCACCGCGGAAAGCAGACGCCCCGCAATTTCTTTCCTCAGAATTTCACCTGCCGTACACTGGAAGAAAAAAAAGATCTTTTCTGTCAGCTGATGGTCGCTCAGTACGCAAAAGATAATCAGGCATACCTGACTGCCATCGGCGTTCCCTGGGGAAAACTGTACCGAAAATCCTTCCTGAAAAAATACGGATTGACTTTTCCGCTTCAGCTGCGGCGGATGCAGGACAATATTTTTAATATGAAAGCATTCTACTATGCCGGAAAGATACGCTATGAGAATCTTCACCTGTATCATTATCGCGCGGAACATATTCACTCCTACACAGAGGCCTATCCGCCGGACCTGTATGAGGCGGTTCTGACCTGCCGTGACGAATTCTGCTCTGCAGACGCGTTTTTCCAGACAGAACAGATGCAGGAATTTCGAAAAGCCGAGAAGGCAGAGTTTTTCTGTACCTCCATGAAGCATATTCTGCTGACATCACACGGATTCCGGAAAGTGCTGCCGCAAATCAGAGATCTTTTTACCCGGGAAATATATGCTTCGATACTGTCCGGGCCAGACACCGGGCAACCGCGTAAACTACGGCTGATCCGCCGCCTGCATGACCGCGGGAGGTACCGACTTCTGTATTACGGAATGGGGTTTATGTGGAGGGCGAAGAATCTGCGGAATCGACTGTAGTAAGTTCAGCCCACAAAAATAATTTGTTTGGGATTTCTGTAGGTACCGCGACAGAATTCAACCCACAAGATTGGTTGTTCTGCAATTTCTATGGGTTATCGTAGCTAAAATCAACCCACAAAATGGAGGATTACGAAAAATAATGGGTAGATAATACGGGGAGTATCCCACAAAATAAAGATTTAATAAAAAAAGTGGGTAGAAAAGTCATGAGGAAACCCACAAAAACAGATGTTTTTCGATTTTTATGGGTTGCAGTGGCTAAACTCAGCCCACAAAAATTGCTGGATTGTAAATTTTGTGGGCTACAACTGCTAAATTCTACCCACAAGAATTGCTGCTTGCGAATCCAGTAGGTTGTCATGAAAAATTCGATCCGCAATATCTTTTCAACAGTTGAAACTAATATAGGCAAATCAAGGAAATATGGATAACAATCTTATGAAACAAATATCTAACTCTCAAATCACCGCCGTTGTGGTCACATACAACCGAAAAGAGCTTCTGACAGAATGTCTGGATGCTATTCTCAGTCAGACATACGCTGTCGACCGGATCCTGCTCATTGACAACGCCAGCACAGACGGCACAGAAGAGTTCCTGACAGAGAAAGGATATCTGAAACAGGATGTGATTCGTTATATCCTCCTGAAATCCAACACCGGCGGCGCCGGCGGCTTTTATGAAGGGCTGCGCCTGGCACGGGACACGGACTGCGGATGGGTCTGGGTCATGGACGACGACGCCATCCCCGCGCCGGACTGTCTGGAGCGGCTGCTGGAGGCACGGCAAAACATCGGCGAGAAAGTCAGCTTTCTGGCCAGCTCCGTCTTTGGTCCCGAAGGAGAGTTCCTGAACGTACCCCGCATTTCCCAGACCAAAGGCAGCAATGGATACCGGGACTGGTATCAGCACCTGGAACACGCCGCCGTCAAGCTGGAGGACGCCACCTTTGTCTCTCTGCTGATCAACAGCAAAGCCATTCAGAAATGCGGTCTGCCGTGCAAAGATTATTTTATCTGGGGAGACGATTCGGAATACACCATGCGGATCATCCGCCACTACGGCCCGGCCTATCTCATCGGCACCAGCAAGGTCTGTCACAAACGATATGCGGCCAGATCCCTGTCTATCTATGAAGAAGACAAGCCCGACCGCATCCGGATGTACCGGTATTTCTACCGCAATATACTGATCAACAAAATACTCTACCTCGGACGACAGGAATTCCTTCAATTTTTCCGCTATACGATCAAGGACTCCATCCTCTGCCTGCGTACATCCCACGGAATGCTGAAAAGCCGCGTGATTTTAAGCGGGATGTGGGGATTCCTGACAGAGAGGAAACGCTTTCAACAATATATCAAAGGAGAAATCAAAGAGTAACCCCGCGGACACAGCCGCGGGGAATTGATATACCTGCTATTATTAATCTCGTTCAACCTCTTTTTCCAGGATCTTGCCGCTGGTGGCATGGATGGTGTAGTCATACTCATACCCGTTATAATCAAAGCTTACTTCGTAAACAACCACGCCGTTTTCCTTGTCCTGTTCCACTTCCAGATCACGCGCCTTTGATTCCGTAACACCCGCATCCGTCAATGCTATAGATTTAGCTTTTGTCGTCCCGATATAGGAGGTGGAGGTGCTGGTGGAAGAGCTGCTCTTTGCTGTAGTCTTCACGCTATATACATCAGAGAAATCACCATAATACTTTGAATCTCCGGAAGCTTTGTATGCCCGAACTTTAAACTTGTATGTTGTCCCGCTGCTCAGACCCGAGATTGTTGCACTGGTGCCGTTCACCGTCGTCTTGCACACATACTTTTTCTGCGTTGTATTGTAAATGTACACCTGATACTTTGTCGCCCTGCTCACCTTGCTCCATGTCAACGTCACAGAACTGGTTGTCTTTTTCGAGGCTTTCAGGTTCTTCACCTCTCCAGGTTCCGTATAGGTAGTTAAGGTCGCCGAGTACGAACCGTAGGTTGTTTTGCTTCCGCTCTTCGTGTAAGCTCTCACTCTAAATTTATATTGAGTGGCTGAGGTAAGATTTTCTACTTCATAGTTGGTCTTTGATGTTGTCTTGATCTTCTTCCATGTCTTTGTTGACGTGTCGTAGCGGTAAAGCTGATATCCGGATGCCCCTGATACCTTTGTCCACTTGAGGGTCAGTTCATCATCATCCCGCTCTGCCACTTTCAATCCTGATACTTTTGCGGGTGTAGTTGCCGCATGCACGGTATTTACGGATGCACCGATTCCGAAAAACATTGCGATCGCCAGAGTGGTTACGGCCAGTTTTGCTAATAATTTCTTCATAAACTTTGTCCTCCTTTTCCTTTTAGCTGGTCGAATAACCGCCCGGAAACAATTGTTATTTTGCTTCCTGTTTGGTTCTCTTTTCTTTGATGAGCCCAGTATAAAAGAAAATCATTAGAGGAACATTAGAAGGACAACTTAGTTATAATAGCATAGCATTGTGGTTATTCTAAGGTTAGTACCAATCGCGCCGGGGCTGCTGCCCCTCCTGCCCGTTTTCTTTTATTCTTTTCTGTTACTTTACTTCCCTTTACTTTACTATACTATACTTTGCATTCATCCGTCACATACCATCTGAAAAAACCTTTCTCCCTCTGAGGGAATATTCCCTTTCCGCATAACCGGTTTCATGTTAGCGAAAAGGGGATTCTATTACCTGCTTAAAAATCGTAACTGTTCAGTGCCTTCACAGTTACGAGGAAAAGTCCATTAGAAATCGCTGCGCGATGGGACTTTTCCTTGTGCAATTTACATCATCAGACGTACTTCGCAGCAAGTGCGAAGTACTGCCCTGAACAGTCACTAAAAATCTTCATATCCCACAGAGCCATCCGAATACGTAATAATATAATACCCATGGCCGGAACCATTGCAATCGTAAACCGCTTCCTTCGAAACCACAGTCTTCCCCGACGAAGAACTACCCGAGGACGAGCTGCTCGATGTTGAGCTGCTTGATGAGGAGCTACTTGATGAGGAACTGCTCTGCTTCTGTTTGGTTCCTTTCAGAATAATCTCATTCACCGCTTCTTTCGTGACTTCCTCACTGATCAGCTCACGGCTCTCTTCCTCGCCGTCCACATAGGTCACTTCATAAGTAAGCTCCTTTATTCCGTTCTGACCTTCCTGCTTCACGGAAGTCTGTCCGGAATAGAGAGACGAACTATTCTCATATACAGTCTTGTATGCAATCTCTTCCTCTTCCACAACCTGCTTTTTCGTGACATAATTGATTACAATCTCCGTACCATCTTCCAGGGCAGCTGTGCGCTCCGGCGTAATCCGATCTTCTTCATCAAGTTCAATCTCCTCTTCTTCCAGAAGTTCCTCCACGGTAGCAGCCTGCGTCACGATATACTCGGATTCGCCGTTCGCCGTAATTGTAACACCGTAGCGGTGCTGAACCTCAATCGCCATGCCTTCCGTCAGATAGGCTGCCGTATCATGATTGATCAGATCATTTTCGCCTAAAGAAATTTCCGCTGCTTCCAGCGCGTCCTCCACCTTACCGCCGGTCAGAACAATTTCCGACTCTGCCGTCCCGTCACTGACTGTTACAGTCGCACTTCGCTCGATGGTAATATTCACATCGCCATCCTGAATCTGATCGTCCGCCTCCGGCGTCACCACATCATCGTCACCCAGCGTAATCTCCGCGCGTTCAAGAATGGAAGCAACCGTCTCTCCGGATGATACGCCGATCACGGTCTCATACTGCCCGTCCAGAATACTGATCTCAAACTCCTCTTTTTCTCCGCATGCGGAACATAGGGAAAAAATTCCGACACATCCCGCCGTCAACAACAGATTACGACATATTTTTCTGGTATGATATCTCCTCTGTGTCATTTTTTCACCCGACATTATCCTTGCCTCCCTGTCTTCAATTCCATCGATGATTTCAACGCTGCTTCGTTCATACTGTAAAAACAGCCTGCAATCACTGGTCAGCGAAACAAAGCCCATCAAAAAAATTTTCTATCATCACATCCCGGGCACTACCCAGGACCATTCACCGACTATATCACTGCAAATAATCCGCAGCGTCAATACTTACTGTCTTCACCACGGCCGCGTCGTCGCCGCTTACCGTAATCACTTCAACATCCAGCGCCGTATTTCCGTCAAATGTCATCGCTGCCAGTGAATCCTTTGACAAGTAGAATTGATATCCTAAATCCGAATCATCCGACGACACCAGAAAGGCAGGATAGGTCTTTGTATTCTCTCCCACCGTCAGGCGAATATATACCTCACCGTTTTCTGAGGCGGTTGTCTCGTCCAGGACACCGTCAATGCTCAGATAAGAAATATCATTTTCAGATTCTCCGACGGCACAGGTGGTAAGATCCTCCGCAGACTCTGCCTCCACTGCCAATTCCGTCTCCAATGTCTGAACAAGCGGCGGATTCGTCGCAAACTCATCGACATTCCGCTCCACCTTTTCAATGATAACCGTTTCCGGACTGTAGGTCTCCATATATTCCCCCAGTTTATAAGGCACACTCCTGGTAAAATATGCCTCTGAGAATGTATTTGCCATCAGCGGAAGCAGTGTATTCCCAAAAGAATCGCGGAACATCAGCAGACTTCCCTCACCTTCGGAATTTTCCGTCTCAATCCAGGCATCCTCCACGCTCTCTGTATCCGTCACATAGCTGTAAGTGGATTCATACTGATACTCATAATTCCACTCCGGCTGCGAGGTCAGCGGGTAAATCATTGTATTCAGGTCGCCAATCTCCGTATTCGTCCGAAGCGCAGTCACTGTCTCCAGAAGGTCATGGTCAATCCCCATACCACCCAGAATTTCGTTATAGGCAAGGACCGCTCCCTTTGCATTCCAGTGGGAATCCCGCTTTAAATATAACGTCTCATCCTGCTCTTCAAAAGCAGAGAACAAATCAATATATGTCACATTTTGGTTTTCCAGCTCCGCGGCGAGATTGTCCGCGTTTTTTTCTTCACTGACAATATAGGAATCATAGTAGGGCATATTTTCACCGTAAAGCGTGTTCTTATTCGGAGCCACCGTCACGGCAAACTGCGCGCCCTTGCTTTCCACATACTCCTGCGTCAGCGCCAGATTGTATGCCGCATTATAAATCGCCCTTTCAGACATCAGATTCTGTCCCAGATAATCATCCAGTGTCGCGCTATAGTAAAGCCAGCCGTTCTCACCCATAATAATGGTGTCAACATTTGAGACCTGAAAAATCTTACTCTGGATTTCCGCGTCCGCATTGACAAGCGCCTCGCGGAATGCAAAATGATCCTCAAAGTATTCACTCAATTCATCAAAAAACTCCAGATTTACCGAGCCGTCCTCCACCAGTTCCGGGAAAGAAGCCAGCGTCTTGTTTTCTGTCGTTGTATCTGTCCGGAATGCCGTCATCCCCGCGAAAGGAACGAGACAGATCGCCATGCCGATTGCCATATAGCAAATTGCTGCTGATTTTTTCATGATCAAACTCTCTCCTTTCGCAAATTAAAACCGGAAATAAATAAACGGGTTATAGGTATTGCCGGACAAACGGATGATACACCAGCACAAAACCAGAATGGAAGCCACACCAAGGCATCCCTGCAGCAATTTCTGCTTTTTTGAGGCTTCCGCTGCGGATACAGACATCGATGTCCGAATCCGGTCTGCCAGCGGCCGAATGGGAGCCGCGCCGATCACCGCAATGATAAAGATAAAGATAAACCACGGCGTCAGCTGCTGCCAGGTAAAGCTCACACATGCCGCGTCAAAATGCGTCCCCGTAAACATCTGGCGAATCATATACATGCCCTGGGACAAAGTATCCGCCCGGAATACGACAAAGCCCAGGCACACCACCAGCAACGTATAGATGCGCCGGATAAACTTCGGGATCTTTTTGAAAAATGTCAGGTACTCTTCCAACAGCAAAAACAGGCCGTGCCACAATCCCCAGATAATAAAGGTCCAGCTCGCGCCATGCCACAGTCCGGTAAAGAAGAATACGATAATTTTATTCACGCAGGTGCGCAGTTTTCCCTTTCTGTTCCCGCCCAGCGGAATATAAAGATATTCTTTAAACCAGGTAGAAAGCGAGATATGCCATCTGCGCCAGAATTCCTTCATGCTCGATGAACCGTAAGGGTACAGGAAATTCTCCTTAAACTGAAAGCCGAACATCTTGCCAAGGCCGATCGCCATATCACTGTATCCGCTGAAGTCATAGTAAATCTGCAGCATATAAGCCAGCGCTGCGATCCAGGCCACCGCAATATTGATACTGCCCTGGTCAGCTGTAAAAATGGCGTCCGCCACCTCGCCGACTGTATTGGCAATCAGTACCTTTTTACCGAGTCCGAAGATAAAGCGCCGGAAGCCGTCCGCCACCTGGGAAGCTTCCTGTTTCCGGTTCTCAATCGCCTCGTAAATATCCTTATACTTTACAATCGGTCCCGCAATCAGCTGAGGGAAGAACGAAATGTACAACAGCACATGAGCCAGGTTTTTCTGAACTTTCACCTCTCCCCTGTATACATCGATCACATAGGACAACGCCTGAAATGTGAAAAAGGAAATTCCGATCGGAAGCGCCAGATCCGGCACCGGCAAATCTGCCGAGGTCAGCCGATTCAGGTTTTCTACAATAAAACCGGCATATTTAAATACTCCCAGTGCACCCAGGTTAGCCGCAACGCCGACCGCCAGAACCGCTTTTTTATGATTCTTAGAAGCGTCAATTCCTCTTGCAATCAGATAATTGACCACCACGCTGCCGAGCATCAGGAACACGTAGACCGGCTCGCCGTACGCATAGAACAGCAAGCTGGCCACGATCAAAATCGCATTTCTCGCACGCCGGTTCGGTATCATACAATAAAGAACAAATACCACCGGCAAAAATACACATAAAAATTCTAGCGAACTGAAAATCATTTCCAAACTGCCTTTCCTTTTGATGTGGTCAATTTATATCTCTTTGAGCAGGAATGCCTGTACGCATAGGTAGATTCCGTTCTCATATAAGAATTGATCGATGGATGATTCATCTGCATGTTGGCGTCGCAGATATACCACTTACCATTTACCTTTACCTCTGTCCACCCGTGTGCCGTCATACCGCCGTGAGTACTGGAAATCTTCCCGACAGCAACTCTGGACTCATAGCCAAGAACCTTTGCGATACAGGCAAAACTAGCCGCATACCGATAACAGTTTCCCTTTTTGTTGGTAAACATCTGCTGCGCATAGGTATTCAGATCAGACGCCGTCGGCGTCTCATAATAACGTTTGTATGTATAATTCTTCCAGAGATAATTGTAGCACGCCTTTAATTTCTCACTCTTCGTCATGCTGGAATCCGTGTGTGCTATCACAAAATCAACCGCCTGCTGGATACATTTGGTCGTGATAACCTTGCCGCTGCTGTCCACGTAATAATATCCCTTGGACTTCGACCCGACAATCTTGTTCGTCTGCAGCACGCCGGAACTGTTGAAATAGTACTTGTAGCTGCCGATCTTTTTCAGCCCCGTCAGCATAGCCCCTTTGCGCTGCGTATCGGTTGCTTTTTTACGGAAATAATATTTTTTTCCGTTTATTGTCTGCCAACCTGTCTTTAACTTTCCGTTCGAGCCAAAATAATACTTATTATCCCCGATCTTTTTGAATCCCGTCAGCATCGCTCCTTTGCGCATTGTGTCATTGGCCTTTTTTCTTAAAATAATACGTACTTCCGTCAATCGTCTGCCAGCCGGTCTTCAGCTTCCCGTTTGTTCCAAAATAATACTTATAGTCCCCGATTTTTTGGAGACCGGTCAACATAGCGCCTTTGCGTAATGTATCATTGGCACTCTTCTTAAAATAATACGTACTTCCATCAATTGTCTGCCAACCGGTCAGCATCGCTCCTTTTTTCACGGTACTGCTGGCAGTCTTCTTGAAATAATACTTACTGCCATCAATCGTTTGCCAACCGGTCAGCATCGCTCCTTTTTTCACGGTACTGCTGGCAGTCTTCTTAAAATAAAACGAGCTGCCGACAATTATATTCCAAAAGATCTCCAACAAGCCACTATAAAAATAAAA
>JAJQAD010000049.1 GCA_021204005.1 Clostridiales bacterium | reverse complement strand
TTCGTTACCACCACCAGGTCGCGTCCCGGCAGCGGCAGAGCCGTGTGCGTGCGAGCGCCGGCCAGATGGCTGCAGAATGCCGGCATAAACTCCAGATGTCCGATCGCTCTCGGGCGGGTCACATCTGTCGTATCCAGCACATAGAGACCGTCGCCGCAATAACCACAGAACATAATGCCATCGTCGCGGCGGAATGGCGGTCCGTGCATCCAACCTTTATCCATAAAGGACGGAACATGTCCCGCATGATGATCCACTGTTCTGCCGCAGTAGCCGTCCACGAACTGCTCCGGCGACCACCAGTTGCCAACCTCGTGAGGATTGGTCGGATCAGAAATATCTATAATCCGCATGATCATACCCTCAAAGCGCATGCTCTCGCAGGAAAGATATACGTAAGGACCTCCGTTGTACATAAAACGATGTACACCGATGGAATGAGGAACACCGCAATCCCAGTACCCAAGGTACTTCGGATTCTCCGGATCCTCCTTAAGGCTCCAGATCTGAATGCCGGCCTGACACTTCATATCCATCAGTTCACTCTGGTTCACCAGTGCGCCGGGGCCGGAACCCGCTGTCATCGCGCAGATCAGAAGATCGTCCGCCACCTGAATCTTCGGAGTCGACGTCGTCGGATACTCCTCCGGATCCAGCAGTTGCAGATGCTTCACAAATCTGGTGTGGCACGGATCCGTAATGTCAGCAATCAGGACACCGGTCTGCGTGCCGCCGAAGCAGGATCCATAGAGGTAATATTTCCCCTCAGCAGTCTTGTAAACCTGCATCTGGAAAACACCGCTCTTGCCGTTCCATGCGTTAAAATCAAGGACTTCCAGGTTCTTAATGTATCCATTGTTCCCGGGGCCCTTCGCATAAAACATATCTGCCATAAAAACACCTCCTATAAATATTTTGCATTTTGCATAAAACCATTGTAATCTTTTTTCCCTTATTCGTCAATGTGAATATTTAAAAGTTAGATTCACTAAGTTAGATTCACAGCTGAAATTCCAGCACGCGTTTAAGCGGGCGGATTAAGAGAGATAGGAAATCTGCGATTTCCGTAATCAAACTTATGCACAGCAGAGCCTGCAAGGCAGGCGTGAATTGCGCATGGGGTGTGGAACGCTGTAAATCGTATCACTCATAATAACAGTTCCACAAATACCACATTGCTGACATCCACACCCCGCTTAGTCAAAACAATCCTGTCCTCCGTTCTCCTCAGCAGCCCCTCTGCCTCCAGCTTTTGAAACACCGGGCCGTACACGACTTCCGGCTCCACGCCAAAGCGATCCGAGAACTCCTGCCGCCGGACTCCTTCCGTCATCCGCAGGCCAAGAATCATGAATTCTTCCATCTGCTCTTTCCGGTCCAGCACTTCCTCCTCCAGGCGTGCAAAAGGCCGACGCATATATACATCCATCTCATCGGTATTCTGAAAACGGGTATTTTCGATCAGTGAGGACGCGCCGAGCCCCAGCCCCAGATATTCTTTTCCCGTCCAGTAACCGATGTTATGGCGGCACTCAAACCCCGGCTTCGCGTAGTTGGATATCTCATAACGCCGATATCCGCGTGCGCTTAAGAATTCGTCTGTCAGCTCATACATCCGCCGCTCGTCCTCCTCCGAGGGCAGAAACAACGGCTGTTCTCCCCGGTCACGCGCCATTTCATCCTCGTGAAAACGCAGGTAAAACGGCGTTCCCTCCTCTATGATCAGGCTGTACGCCGAAATATGCTCCGGCTTGAGCATAGCCACCTGCCGCAGCGTATCCTCCCAGCTTTTCACTGTCTGGCAGGGCAGGGCGGACATGAGGTCTACATTGATATTGGAAAAACCGGCTTTCCGCGCCGCGTCATAGCTTTTCAGAAAATCCTCATAGGAGTGGATTCTTCCCAGCAGAAGGAGTTCTTTTCTTTTGACTGACTGCAGCCCCAGGCTGAGGCGGTTGATCCCCAACCGGTACAGCGCCCGCGCCTTGTCTCCGGTCAGTGTGCCGGGGTTACATTCCATCGTAATCTCCGCATCGGTGCAAAGGTGAAAAGCACCGGAGACGGCTCCCATCAAACGAGCAATCTGGCGCAAATCCAGGATAGACGGCGTCCCTCCGCCAATAAAAATACTGGTAGCCTGATACTGCTGATAATTCGGCGCGAGGACGCAGATTTCTTCCACCAGCCGGTCCACGTAGGATTGGCGCACAGCCGGATTCGCCGGCGCGGACAGGAAATCACAGTATTCACATTTTTTACACAAAACGGAATATGTATGTACAGCTCCAGCTCCCGCACGCCAGTCCCTTCCTTTCTTTCTCACCGCAGCTTATCACACCTGCACAGTTTGAACAATTTTCTCTATTTACTCCATTTTCCTGACTTGTTTACAACTCAAAGCAAACTACTCACTCCGAGTTTTTCACAGTCATTCCTCACTATAAAAATCAATTTCACCAACCATATAATTATTCACTAATTTTCATCCAGCTTCAGCACGCTCATAAACGCCTTCTGCGGTATCTCCACGTTGCCAACCTGGCGCATGCGCTTCTTGCCTTCCTTCTGCTTTTCCAGAAGTTTCTTTTTCCGCGTGATATCACCGCCGTAACACTTGGCCAGGACATCCTTGCGCATCGCCTTGACCGTCTCACGGGCGATAATCTTGCCGCCCACGGCCGCCTGGATCGGAATCTCAAAGAGATGACGGGGAATCTCGGCTTTTAACTTTTCACACATCTTCCGCCCGCGCTCATAGGCGCTGCCGGCAAAGACAATGAAGGAGAGCGCGTCGACCTCCTCATGGTTGATCAGAATATCCAGCTTGACCATCTCGGAGCGCTGATATCCTTTCAGTTCATAGTCAAAGGATGCGTATCCCCGGGAGCGCGATTTCAATGCGTCAAAGAAATCATAGATAATCTCATTTAACGGCAGATCATATTTGAGCAGCGCCCTGGTCTCCTCCATATATTCCATGCTGATGTAGGTGCCGCGGCGCTCCTGGCAGAGATCCATGATCGCACCGATGAACTCGCTGGTCACCATAATCTCAGCGCTCACCATGGGTTCCTCCATATATTCAATCTGCGTCGGTTCCGGCAGATTGGAGGGATTCGTCAGCTCGATCATCGTCCCATCTGTCTTGTAAACCCGGTAGACCACACTGGGCGCCGTCGTCACCAGGTCAAGATTGTACTCCCGCTCCAGGCGCTCCTGAATGATCTCCAGGTGAAGCAGCCCCAGAAATCCGCAGCGAAATCCGAATCCCAGTGCGATGGATGTCTCCGGTTCAAAAAAGAGGGAGGCATCGTTTAACTGCAGCTTCTCCAGTGCGTCCCGCAGGTCGGGATACTTCGCCCCGTCCGCCGGATACAGACCGCAATACACCATAGGATTTACCTTTTTATAACCCGGAAGCGGCTCCGCACAGGGTAGATTCCGGTTTGTGATCGTATCGCCCACACGGGTGTCCCGGACATTCTTAATGCTGGCAGTGATATAGCCGACCATGCCGGCGGAAAGCTCCTCGCAGGGGATAAACTGCCCCGGACCAAAATACCCGACCTCCACTACATCAGCCGCCGCACCGGTCGCCATCATACGGATGGGGGTGCCTGTCCGCACGGTTCCCTCCATAATACGGCAGAAAACAATCACGCCCTTATAAGAGTCATAGACAGAGTCAAAAATCAAAGCCTGCAGAGGGGCCTTGGGATCCCCGCCGGGAGCCGGAATCTTCTCCACAATCTGCTCCAGCACTTCCTCCACATTCTGCCCGGTCTTGGCGGAAATGCGCGGCGCATCCTGCGCCTCAATGCCAATTACATCCTCAATCTCATTCACCACCCGGTCCGGATCCGCGCTGGGAAGATCAATCTTGTTGATCACAGGCATCACATCCAGGTCATGATCCAGCGCCAGGTAAACATTCGCCAGTGTCTGTGCCTCAATCCCCTGCGCCGCATCCACCACCAGGATTGCGCCGTCGCAGGCAGCCAGGCTTCTGGACACTTCGTAGTTAAAGTCCACATGACCGGGGGTATCGATCAGATTAAAAATATACTCCTCCCCGTCTTTTGCCTTATATATAATACGGACCGTCTGCGCCTTGATCGTGATACCTCTCTCCCGCTCCAGATCCATATTGTCCAGAACCTGCGCCTGCATCTCCCGGCTGGTCAGGAGACCGGTCATCTCAATGATCCGATCCGCCAGCGTAGATTTTCCGTGGTCGATATGTGCAATAATACAAAAATTACGAATTTTGCTCTGGTCTGTCAAAGCATGCCCTCCTGTATCTGGTAATAGTCCTTGCGCGAATAAGCATCCCACGCTCCTGTGAGATGCCTGTATAACTGAAAATACACTGAAAAAATTATACCTAAATCGTTCTCTTTTGTAAAGAATTGTTTTAGGTTCAAAGAGACCCGGTCAGTCCGATTTTCTCTGATACTCTCTGCTACTCTCCGCTGTGATTTTCACTCTCCCGAAAGCACCCGGTCCAGCACCGCAGCCAGCGGTCCCATCGCGTTCATCGCCTCCTCCAGCGTATTTGTCTGTGCACCCACTTCCACAAGCAGGGATTTGGGCATCAAATGCATATTGTAACGGTAACCTTTCAGATATATCTTTCGTGAAAACCCCGGATACAGCTCCTCAGCCGCCAGCTTCATCTGCAGGGAAAACGCCAGATTTTCCGTGATATATGGATTTTCCAGATAGGAAATATCTCCCAGAGAGGTAGTACGGCTCAGACCGTTAAAAAACATTACCTGCGCCATAGACACACCATCCTGCTCCGTGACTAGACGTGTGTCGGAGGAAACGCCGTCCCGGTGCAGGTCGATCACGACCTCGATAGAAGGATGTTCTGCCAGAATCTGCTCTATGTAAGGCTTCGCCACACTGTACGCCCGGTTCCGGTCACTGTCGTAAACGCCGGTATCGTGGAGAACGGAGTAGCCGTAGGTATCCCGCAAAATCCCGGCAAGTTCCTCCCCCACTCCCACCACAGTGGTTGAATAATCTCCCTCCGTCGAATCGCTGTAGCCCTCTGAGGCATGTGTGTGATAGATAAGAATCTGCGGCTCTTCCCCGCTGCCCTCTGCAACGGTGCAGTCAATCTGCAACAGTTCCGAAGCGTTCAGCTGCGCACTGCTGATGGTGGTGCTGCTATCCACCGTATAATAATTTTGAACCAGATAATCATAATCAGCCAGCTTTTCCGGCGAAACTGACGCAGATGCCGCGGCGGTTTCTGCCTCATCCTCTTCATCCGCAGTCTCTTGTCCGTCCTCATCACTTTTATCCGCTTCTCCCGCAGACTTTTTCCCGTCCTCATACGCTGCTCCGTCATCTGCCTCCTGTGTCTCATCATCCGACACATTCTGTGCGAGAACATTCTCATAAGTCAGGCTGCTCTCTGTCCTGGTCTCATAACTCTCCTCAGAATCCTCATAATACTCTTCAGCCAATTCCCGATAGAGATTGGGTGAAATCTGCCGCAGCATCAGACTGCAGAGTTCTCCGCTCAGTTTCTGAACCTGCATCCCATTTCTCACCGTCAGCAAAAAAAGGGTACAACATACAAAAATCAGCGCGCCAGCCAAAAAGGTAACCGCCAATCGTCTGCCTCTTTCTTTTCTCAATCGCCTTTTCGTCACTTTCATCATCCTGCCAAAACGCCCCATCTCGTAACTGTTCCGTACCTTCACAGTTGCGAGGAAAAGTCCATTTAAAATCGCTGCGCGATGGGACTTTTCCTTGTATAATTTTCCTCATCATACGCACTTCGCAGCAAGTGCGAAGTACTATCCTGAATAGTTACCCTATATCTAGTGTATGAGAATTCGCTGCGGTTATGAGTGAAAAAAAGCCATGTTAATGCCTTCTGACACGGTGTAACTCATCTGCTTGATCTGCGCGTCAATATCCTTTGATGTCACAAACATCTGATTCAGCTGCGGCGCCATCAGCTCCCGCACCAGTTCCCGGTGCTCCGCCTCATTCAGTTTGTTCCAGGATTGTTCAAGAGAAGACTCCGAATCATGTCCGGATAATTCACGCAAAAATGCTGCCATGAAGTCCTGCACGATTGTCGCCGCCTCCACCACGGTAGGAATGCCTATCGCGATCACTGGTACTCCCAGTGTCTCCGCCGTCAGACTGTGCCGGTGATTCCCCACACCCGACCCGGGGCTGATGCCGGTATCCGAAATCTGTATCGTCCGGCAGAGACGTTTCAGGCTCCTGGCAGCCAGCGCATCAATGGCGATGAGATAATCCGGCTTCACCTCACGAACTACGCCCGAAAGGATCTCCCTGGTCTCCATGCCTGTCTGTGCCATCACGCCCGGTGCAACCGCGCAGAGAGGCTCCACCCTGGTCTTGCCGTAAGCAAGTGTTCCGTATTCCCTTAGAATATGTCTGGTGATGCAAAGATTATCCACCACCTGGGGTCCCAGCGCGTCCGGCGTCACGCTCCGGTTCCCGAGGCCGGCCACCAGAATGAATTTTGGCGTCTTTCCGGCCGGGATCAGGCGACGCAGCAGCTCCGCCAATTTTTCCGAAATATCCCGGTGGTAATCCTCCGTCTCCTCCGCCATCTGCGGCGCCTCCAGCGTGATATAAGTACCCTTCGGCTTTCCCATGATTTTTACAGCATTTTCCGTCTCAATCCGGACCGTTGTGATGCGAATATTATCATCACCATATTCTTCCTCACTGACCGAGACTCCGCGGGAGGAACGCCGCTGTTCTTTTACCCGCTCATTCTCCTCCACAGCCAGATCGGTTCTCACCTCAAACATGAAACTCCTGCTCCTTTTCGATCATCAGTATTAGTTTTCGCCGAAGAGGGAAAAATATGAAGAAATTTTCCGAAAACTCTATTGACAATTTCTGGGACGCGGATTACAATATCCTAGTATGTTTGCATTAGAACGTCCGTGTCCGGCTTTAATGAAACAATCATTTAAATTCTCTTGCAGGGGAGGTGTACAGATTGGCTAACATTAAATCAGCAGAGAAAAGAATTTTAGTTGCTCAGACCAAAACAGATCGCAACAAGGCGATCCGTTCCGCGGTGAAGACATCGATCAAAAAAGTAGAAGCAGCTGTTGCGGCAAACGATAAAGAAGCGGCTAAGACAGCATTGACCGCTGCTACTTCCAGCATCAACAAAGCAGCATCCAAAGGCGTTTATCATAAAAACAACGCTTCCCGGAAAGTTGCCCGCCTGGCTAAGCTGGTAAACAGCATCGCGTAGTTAAGCTGAGAATCAAATAAGAATACGAAAGACCCGCAGACCGTCATCCTGCGAGTCTTTTTTCATATGATGATTTTCTACGGGGCGCTGTATTGCACGAGAAACAGCTCCACCGCAAGGCGGTCCGCCATCCGCCCCGACTTGATATCCTCCTCCGCCTGCACGCCGTCCCGCACAGCGACCTGAATCTGACGGGCGGAAAACTTCCTCGCCTGACCGATATACTTTCTAACTGCAAACTCCGGCACGCTCACTTTACCCGCCATATATTTATAGTCGAATCCTTTTTCCGCCAGTTCCTTTAACTGCATCAGAATCTGAAACTGCCGCGTCATCAAGACCAGAATGCGCATGGGCGGTTCCTTCAGCATCAGCAGATCATTGTAGAGCTCCAGCGCCCGCTTCTGCTGCTTCCCGGCGATGGCGTCCACCATCTCAAAGATTTTATTCGACACCGGGTTGACGCAGACAGCCTCCACATCCTCCGCCGTAATCACATCGCGATCAAGAGTATAGCAAACCAGCTTTTCCAGCTCCCGGTCAATCAGTTCCATATCGTTTCCGGTTTTGCTCAAAAAAAGTTCCATCACGGGGCGGGTGATCTTTTTCTGCTCCCTCTGCAGTTTTCCGAGAATCCACCGCATCAGCACGTCCTCTTTCTGTCTCGAAAACTCCACGGCGCGCCCAAGCTTTTTCACCTGCTTAAACAACTTGCCTCTTCGGTCCACTTCACTCTCACAAAACACAAAATAGACAGTTTCCGGAACTTCCCCCAGATATTCGACCAGTTCCTCCGGCGCTTTCTTAAAAAAACCGCTCTGATCAATAAAGATACTGCGGTGATCCGCAAAAAACGGCATCGTCTCAGCCAGATCAATAAGCTTCTTCGGCTCAATCTCCTTTCCGGAAAAAAAGGAAGTGTTCATCGTATCCTCCGGATCGGAGAGAGCCGCTTTCAGTCTGTCCCTGTACTGACGGATCAGATACGTCTCCTCCCCATATAGAAGATAGATATGTTTCATTTGTTGCGTTCGAATGTCTTCTGCTATCGTTTTCATAGGGTCATTATACACCAGAAGCGGCCAAAAGGACAGAAAATTCTGTAACCCGGTCATTCCTTTTTCATCAGATAAATGCAATCATAAACAGAGGCAGCGTAATGATGCGATCTTCGCTCACACCTATATTGCCATCTGCAAACTTATATCCATAACAAATATCTTTATGCCTCTTCATTAGTGATTTGAGTGAACTAGCCCGTGTATTTCCGCTCTTTACTTCAATAGGAAGCACGTTTCCGTCTTTTTGGATGATTACATCTATTTCTTTTTTGGTTGACTCATTTTTATAGAAATATAACGGGTATCCCTTTTTATAAAGAGCATCTGCGATAGCACATTCGTATATACCCCCTTTTGAATTTCCTGCCAGGGTATTTTCTACAATATGCTGCTTTAATGAGAAATCTTTCATCGCCATCAACAGCGACAAATCTGTTGTATAAGCCCGGAAAAAATCATCCCTTGCATAATCATCCAGATCAAATCTAACGTCTGTCACCAGCCTGCTTAAATGCATCATATCTGCACGAAGCAGCCACTCAACACTTGAAAAATATTTTTGTGCTCTGCCGCCGTGCTCAACTTCTTTATATTGGAATTTATGATTTTCTTTATCCAGCAACTGCCTTGCAAGAGAAAGGTAACATTTCTCTGCTTTCACTTTTTCTTCCGCAGTCGCATAATGCGCTATGTCATACTGATATCCCTGTAAAAGACTTCTTTGTATCCTGTCAACTTCCCTGAAATCCTTTGTATCTGCATATTTTTGCACTGCTTCCGGCATACCACCTATGGCAATATACTGTCTGTAATAGCTCATCATCTGAGAATTGATTGCCTCGGGTATCACCGTCCCGGAAACAAGATAATTGCAAAGATTCCCTGTCATTTCTTCCGAAATACCCATCCCCCAAAGGAACTCTTCAAAATCAAGCCCGTACATTCTCAGATAATCCACATACCCAACAGGATAAGACGATGCACGTTTATAATCGATCCCCAGAAGCGACCCCGATGCAATCACATCGAATCGATTGTCTAATGCCCAAAACTTAAGTGATGTAACAGCTTCCTGACACTCCTGAATTTCATCCAGAAAAATCATCGTTTTCCTGGGAATCATTTTCTTTTCAGGAAAACGAAAGCGCATAGCCATAATCATATTATCTACCGTGAGGTCACCGGTAAAAATTTCCATTGCGGAGGGCATCTGTTTGAAATTAATTTCAACAAATTCCTCATAGTTCTCTTCCGCAAATCGTTCGATAATAAATGTTTTTCCTGTTTGTCTGGCTCCCTGGACGATCATGCATTTCTTATCTTTCGAATCAAGCCATCGTTTTATTTCAGCTGTCACTTTTCTTTTTAGCATAAAGCACCTCGATTCAGCAAATTAATTCACAATTAATGTGTTGTATCAACATTTTGGAATGTTAAAATGTTGAATCTATCAACATTTTGGATTATTATATCATCAATCATGGCACTTTTCCAGTGTTTTGAAGAATAATATTTAATAATACGTATCCAACCTCCACTTTCCCTTCTCATAGTAAAACGTGATCTGGCCGCTATCCTGCGTCTGAAGGATATCTGTTCCGGCTGCGTCCAACCGCGCAAGGGTTTCCGCATGCGGATGTCCGTAACGGTTGCCCTCCCCGCTGGAAATGACCGCATACTCCGGCGAAACCGCCTCCAGAAACTCCTCGCAGGTAGAGTATTTTGACCCGTGATGCGCCACTTTCAGCACATTGATATCTGTAAGCAGTCCTCTCTCGGCAAGGAGCTGCTCCTGTTCCTCCCCGATATCTCCGGTAAAAAGAACAGACAGATCATTACACCGGAATTCCCACACCTGGGAAAGCGCATTTGTGTCATCGGATGTATCCTCCAAGGAGGGATAAAGGCAGGTCATCTCACAGCCGGACATGCGGATGCCATCTCCCGTTTCCACATAGACGACTTCCGTGCCGTTTTGCTCCGCTGCCTCCGTCAATTCTTTCCACGTCTCGTCCCGGGACAGAGATTTTGCCAGAAGCAGAAAATTCACCGGATAACCATCCTCCAACAGTTCCAGAAGTCCCGAATAGTGATCGGAATCCGAGTGAGTCAGAATCCATGCGTCCACTTTCTGTACCCGGTGATATTTCAGGAACGGTTCGATCCGGTATTCTCCCACGCTGCTCTCTGAACTGCTTCCCCCGTCAATCATCACGTGTGTTCCTTCTCCGTCCGTCAGATAGATACCATCCCCCTGCGCGACATCCAGGAAATCAATCCTGCAAACCTCTTTTCCGGGAACAAAGAGAATACATACAAGCAACAAAATCGGCACCATAGGAAGTATCCGACAGAGCCACAGAAAAACTCCCCTGTTAATATCTCTATTTCGCCACTGTCGCTGTTTTCCGTTCCCGCACTGATCTACATCTCCTGTTTGATCCTGACATTGGTATTTATTCCCGGATTGACACGAAAAAATCATAGCGCAGCTTTCTTCCACAAATTTCTTCGTGTCACCTCCATATACATACAAGACGCATGCCCCCACCAGCGTAGCATAGTAGGCCAGCATCAGCCACGCGGATGGCTTACCCGTGATCACCTGACTGAACGGGATACAGTTAACCAGACCGATGGACTTTTCATAAAGCACGAGGATCAGATGACACAAAACCAGAATCCACTTGGAAAGCAGCGGCCGGAAAAGACCAGTCAGGCCGCCCAGAAGCCCTGCTCCCAACAGCCAGCTGCACAACGGAATCACCATCAGGTTTAAAAACATGGCATAGATGGGAACTTCATAATAAATCCATGCGGTCAGCGGCAACAGGAAAAGCTGCAAAAATGTGCCTGAGAGGAGGCGGTTTCCGAGATCTGCCCTCAGCCTTCCCAAAACTCCTGCCGTCTCTTCCGCAGAAGCGCCTGCCGCTTCACAATTTTGCCTTCCATTTCCCCGCTTACCTGTCTTTTTCTGTGCTTTCGACGCAGTCCGCCGCAAGGCATCCTGCTTCTTCTGCTCTTTTTTCTCCTCCCGCCGCCGGAATACCGCCCCGGACAGCGTGATCGCGGCCATCGCCAGAAAAGAAAACTGGAATCCGCTCTGGTACAGCGCCAGAGGCTGGAAAATCAGAATCAGCAGCGCCGCCAGCGCCAGCGCATTCAGGGGATCATAAGCTTTCCCCATAACCTCCGCTCCCATGAGCACCAGGTACATAATCAGCGCCCTCCGGGCGGAAACACCCATCCCGCTCATCAGGACAAAACAGACGATCACCACGCTGCCGACACCGGCAGACAGCGAATAAGGGCATCGTATCCTGCGCAAAAACCGAAAAATCCCCATACCCAGGATACTGATATGCAGCCCCGAGATAGCTAAAATATGGGAAATACCGGCATCCTGATACATTTCCTTAATCTCAGCATCCATCAATCCCTTATTTCCGGCGACCAGCGTCGCAAGCACGCCAGCGTCCCGTGCGTTTAATTCCTCCGCAAACACGGAAGATATTCTTTTCTGTACCTGAAAGAGACATTCTCTCAGATTCCACTGTGCTTCATTTTGAGTAACGATATTGTCCGCAAAAACGCGGAAAGAAATATTCTGAGACCGATAATAATCGGCCAGATCGAAATTCCCGTCATTTGCCGCATGGGGAAAAGCCTCCGCCTCCCCGCGCACGGTTACTGAAGAACCGATGGGAATCCCGTCCGAATCATAATAGACAAGAACTTTTTTTATATCCGTCTTCAGGTAGTACAGACAACCGTCTGACCTGAATTGTTTTTGATACACCGTACCTGTGATTTCCGCATCCGCTCCGAAATCATAGCTTTCCTGAATCCGTGTATAGCTGACGTCCTGACGGAAACAGAAGCAAAAAGCGGTGCAGGCTGCCGCTGTCGTCAGACATGCCATCACAACGGCTTCCTTTCTGCCGGTTCCGGCCAGCAATCCATACAGAATCACCGCGCCCAGAATGGCAAGCAGCGCCGGCCATACGTCTTCTTTCCGGCAATACAAAATAATCCCGAAAAGCCAGGCCAGCGCCAGCAGGCACAGGTGCCTCTTATTCTCCAGTATCAAGCAACCCCTCCTTTTCCGATTGCTCTTCCTGATCTACCTCCACGTCCTCCACCTGCTCTGTGACCAGATCCGGGTTGGCGGTGTAAAAATCCTGCAGGGATAAATCCTGGCGGTATACCATGTTGTTTTCGCCGTTTACCGCAATCTGCACGGTATCGACTGTAGAGAGCTCAGACAGGGAATTTACAATGGAGTAGATCACCACATCCTCCTGTATATCATAATTCTGAGTCAGAAAATTCTCATCCAGATTTACCATACATGCGCCGTCCATGACGGACACACTGATCAGTCCGGTATCTGCGGGAATAGCGGACTGTGCGTCATCCGAAACCGGTCCCTCCAGAAGCTGCTCCATCACCAGCTTTTCCGTAGAAATGTTGCTGGAATAATAATAAACAAGCTGTGTTTCCCTGACCAGGCTCTGTCCATCCGGGGATGCAAAATACAGGGTAAGCTCCGCTGTCTGAATATTATTCAGCGCCTCGCTCGGATTATCCAGGAAAGATTCCAGTGTCATCACACCGACCAGATCGCCATTTGCATCCGTAAGCGGCTCCCCATCCACATAGAAAGAAACCCCCGTAATATCTGAGATCTGTAGCATCGTCTCCACAACAGCCTCTCTGGACAGAGCTTCCTGAATCACAGACATCTCACTGTAAGCCTTGCTGAAATACAGATTCAGATGATTGTCACTGTACTCATATTGCTCCAGTTCTACCTCGTCAGGGTAAAGCTTCTGATATTCTACCCTCTCCGTTCCCTCATCAATCAGATCCAGAAACTCTTCAAGCAGCCTCTCCGTATCATCCGTATCCGCCTCCGGCTCATAGACCACCATCTCCAGCCCGGTCATATCCTGATTCATATAATAAATATAATAATCGGATTCTTCTGTCTTTTTTTCGCCGCATCCGGTCATCCCTGCCAGAAACATTGCAGCTGCGGTAAAAATCAAAAGAAATCTCCGTACTCTTTTTTTCTGTCTCACAATTCTCCTCCTGCCGCGCAAAACAATACGCATCGCCCGATCCGGGTCCGTGCAGAGCTGCTACTTTTCTGCATGGGTACCGGCGATATACTTCAGCGGAATCCGCACCGTAAATGTGGTGCCCTCATTCAGAACACTGTTCACCCTGATGCTCCCGCGGTGCAGTATTACGGCGTTCTGGGCGATTGCAAGTCCCAAACCGGTTCCGCCGATCTCATTGGAATGTGACTTATCCACACGGTAAAACCGCTCAAAAATGCGATCCAGCGACTCCTCCGGGATGCCGATTCCGTTGTCTTCCACGGTGACATAAAAGTACTGATGATCAGCGTTTAAGGATACATGTACCCACCCCTCTGACCGGTTATATTTGATTGCATTTTCAATCAGATTGGACAGCGCGAGCGTCAGTTTCACCTCATCCACATCAGCAGTGACCGGGCGATAACTCTCCAGGACAAGATCCACATTTTTCTTGCGCGCAATCGGACGCAGCCTTTTCATAATCAGTTCCAGCATCTCATTGATGTCTTTCGGCTCCACGTTCAGTTCCGCGGAAGTCTTATCCATCTTCACCAGCGACAGCAGGTCATTGATAATCTGATTTTCCCGGTCAATCTCCGCACCGATATCCGTCATAAACTCCCGGTAAACCTCCACCGGGACCTCCTCCTGCACAATCAGTGAATCCGCCAGCACTTTCATGGAGGTTATCGGCGTCTTAAGCTCATGAGAGACATTTGACACAAACTCCTGCCGGGACTGATCCAGAATCTGGAGACGCTTCAGCATTTCCGCGCATGCATCAGATATCATCTCCGTCTCTGAGTAGGCAGTCACCCCTTTAAAATCCTTTTCATATCCGTCTTTTACATCATAGATTGACTTCGCAAGGCGCTTCAGAGGTTTTGTCATATGAGCAGACAGCAGCATAGCCACGACGATAATTACCACGTCCAGCAGAAGCGCAAGCAGAAGGAACCATTGTCTTAAATAATCCAGATTCAGTTCAATGCTGTCCGTAGATACGCTGACCATCATAACTCCGATGGTTTCAAGCGAATCCGTATCGACAATGGGAAGCGTTACCTCTATATAATGATACTTTTCGTCATATGTGTGGGTCGTCTCTCCCTGCCAGGCCAGAATGACATTTTCCGTCAGAAGCATCTTTCCGTCATCCATATCATAAGTATCGCCGACAATGCGGAATGTCTGATCCAGAAGAAGGATACGACCGTCATAAATGGTAGACATCTGTTCCAGCTGGGCTGTGACATAATCTGATTCCGTTGTCTCGAGATAATTGTTTGCAGCGATCTGAGTGGCCAGAAGCTTGGCCTGGCTCGTGATATCCGTGTCCCGGACCGATACAGCCCGCGTTTCATAGGCATATAAAAGACCCGCCCTCAGTGCAAAACCGGGGGCGATGCCAAAAAGCAATATCATAAGAAAAATACGAAACCTGAGACTTTTCAAAAATTCAAGTATTTTATTCAAACTAACTACCTCTATTTATCGGAGTGATAGAAATAACCCACTCCCCACTTGGTATGAATATACTTCGGATCACTGGGGTTGGCCTCCACCTTCTCACGCAGGCGCCGCACATGGACATCCACAGTGCGGAAGTCTCCCGGGTACTCATAGCCCCATACCAGATTCAGCAGCTTTTCCCTACTGTAAACCTTGTTTGGCGTCTTGACCAGCAGCTCCATAAGGTCAAACTCCTTTGCCGTCAGCTTAATCTCCTTTCCCTGAATGAACAGTCTCCTGCTGTCGCAGTCCACTTTCAGGTCCCCATCAATGATCAGATTCGGATTCTGAGCTTCATCTTTGGCATATGTCCTGCGCATAATCGCTTTAATTCTGGCCTTTACTTCCAGGATATTAAACGGCTTTGTGATATAGTCGTCCGCCCCATATTCCAGCCCGAGGATTTTATCCATATCATCTCCCTTGGCTGTCAGCATGATGATCGGCACATCAGAAAACTCACGGATTGTCTGGCAGACTTCCAGACCGTTCATCTTGGGAAGCATGATATCCAGCAGTATAATATCATACTGCTTGTTTTTTACCATCTCCAGTGCTTCCTCTCCATCGTATGCACAATCCACATCCATACTATCCTGAAGAAGACTGAAGCGTATCCCCTTTACGATCAATTTCTCATCATCTACAACCAGAACCTGTTTTGCCATCTCATCACGCCAGAACCCGCGCTATTCCCAACCGGATCTTTTCCTTTCTTAAATTACTGCCCGACCACCGCTTTCCCGGCTGACAGGCGTCACACCGCTACACGGTAATCTCATCCTTAATCTTGTTGTATGTCGCCTCAGCAATACCATCAACCTGCATGATCTCCTCGGTGCTCCCGAAAGAACCATGCTCCTCGCGATAGGCGACAATTGCCGCTGCTTTAGCCTCGCCGATCCCGTTCAGAGCGGTAAGCTCCGCCGCCGTAGCGGTGTTGATATTCACCTTGCCGTTATCCGTGTCCGCTTCGTCTGCCGACGCAGAACTGCCCGCTGCATCCGATGACACAGAACCGACAGCTGCATTCGATGACGCAGAACCGGCAGCCGCCTCCTCCACAGTGGGAACATACACCATCTCTCCGTCCTCCACTGTCTGGGCAAGATTGACACTCTGCCCGGCCGCATCCTCTCTCAGTCCGCCGGCCAGCTCCACCAGCTGGTATATCCGGTCGCCGCCCTGCAGTTCATAGACGCCGGGGCTGTTCACCGCTCCGCAGATATAAACATATATCACCGAAGAACTCTCCTGTTCGCCCGCGGAAGCAGCATCCGTCACATTTTCTGCAGTCTCTGTCGAAGATCCTCTCCCTGATGAGTCAGATTCGTTTGCGGAAGATACATCCGCCGTCCCCTCTATCTCATCTGTCAGAAAATCTTCTCCCGCCGCGTCCTCCTCCGAGGATACATTATTCTGCAGAATCACGTCCGGATCGGCATCACAGGCGGCGAAAAGAACAATCCACGCCATACACAACAAGGTAATCATCCATCTTTTCATCCGTTATATCTCCTTCTCATGCGGATGCAAAGCACAGATGCCTTACATCAATTCTAGCATTATTAAAAAATATTACAAGTGCTTAATAAAAATTTAAAGATTATATTTGACAGGGAGAAAGAAAGATGTCGACAGTATATGCCTCACCCTGTGTGAACTCAATGATTAACGAAAAAATATGCCCTGAAACGTATTTTACCACATCACACAAGGCATATCTACTATCAAAAAGCATTTTTATGAAATAAGTATATCTTTTTCGTACTGATTTGGGAATAATCACTGAAAAGAAATTGAGATTTTTTGTACACTGCTAACAAAAGAAAGACCAAAGGCGTTTTCGCAGCAGTCCGGAACATATCCGGAAAATGAGCAGAACCCGAACCGGCACATTAGCTCCGCTCCCACCGGAAGAGCACTACACCCACGATGACCACTGCCATGCCGATCAGTTTCTGCACGGACCAGTCTGCTTTCTCTGTCCCAAACAGGGCAAACAATTCAATCAGATACGCACTGATCATCTGCGCGACCACGATAAACAGAACGGCCTGCGCCGGTCCCATGATATCCATGCTTTTGACGACGGTCAGAGTGATAAACGCCCCGATCACACCTCCGAGCAGGACATACTTCGGGCGAAAGTCAAACAGAAGCGCAAAAGAACTCCGGTCCGACGCTCCCCAGAAGACCAGGCAGACCGCCAACGCCGTCAGCTGCACCCAGGTATTCGCCACCCAGAGGCTGCTGTGGTCAGTCACATCCGTGTTAAATACACCCTGCACACTCATCAATACGCCGGAAAGCACGGCAATTAAAATTCCAATCATGGCACACCATCCTTTTTTCACTCTTCATCAGAGCGGGGCTTTTATGAAACGAAAAACCGCCCAAAGCCCCTGCTTTCTCTGATGCTATGATGCTAGGATGTGCCATATCTGACGAAATTATTCTAAACGGAAATGAATCAGAACAGCGCAAGCACTTTATCCAGTTTCTCCACCATCTCATCCACATGCTGTTTTTCGATAATCAATGGCGGCACGAAACGAAGGACATTGCTCCCCGCCGTAATGACGAGCAGACCTTCCTCCAAAGCTCTGGATGCCACCTGTCCGACCGGAACCTGCAATTCCAGTCCCTGCATCAGTCCCAGACCCCGGCGGTCCGTGATAAAGGAATACTTTTCTTTAAGTTCTTCCAGCTTCAGTTCCAGATACAGAGCAATCTCATTGACATGCGCCACGATACCCTGCTTCTCAAAGATATCAAAAACCGCACTGACCGCCGCCCCGACAAGAGGATTGCCGCCGTAGGTCGTGCCGTGGTCGCCCGGCGCCAGAGACAGATCCGCCACTCTCTGCGTCATCAAAAAAGCGCCCACCGGAACGCCGCAGCCCAGGGCTTTTGCCACTGTCATAATATCCGGCTTCACGCCGTACTGCTGCCAGGCAAACATAGTGCCGCTCCGTCCCATACCGCACTGGATCTCATCCAGGATGAGAAGAATGTCCTTTTCATCACAGAGATCGCGGACGCCCTGGAGGAATGCCGGGTCCGCCGGGTAAATACCGCCCTCGCCCTGCACTGTCTCCATAATGATGGCGCAGGTTTTCTCCGTAATCTGCTCTTTCACACTTTCCAGATCATTATACTTTGCAAAGCGGATTCCGGGAATCAGCGGCTCAAACGGTTCCTGGTAATGCTTTGTCCCGGTAACCGACAGAGCGCCCAGGCTTCTGCCGTGGAAAGAATGTTCCATCGCGATGATCTCATGACCGGCATGGCCGTCTCTGCTGTACGCGTATTTCTTTGCCGCTTTCAGGGCTCCCTCAATCGCCTCCGTTCCGCTGTTGGTAAAAAAGATCCGATCCATATCGGAGGCTTTCAGCGCTTTCTGCGCCGCACGCATTGTGGGCACGTTGTAATACAGATTAGACGTGTGAATCAGTGTTCCGACCTGCTCCTTTACCGCGCTCTCATACTCCTGATTGCCGTAGCCAAGGGCACAGACCGCGATTCCTGCAGCGAAATCCAGATACTTCTTTCCGTCAGTATCATAGAGATACACGCCCTCCCCCTTTTCCAGCACCACCGGAAAACGGTTGTATGTGTGCAGCAGCGTCTGCTCCACACCGTCCATATAATCCTGTTTTGTCATCGCTTTCTCACTCATGATAAAAACGTTCCTCCTTGTCATTTAAAATCGCCGTTCCGATACCTTTGTTTGTAAAAATCTCGAGCAGCAGACAGTGCGCCAGCCGTCCGTCTAAGATATGCACGCGGGAAACGCCGTTTTTCACCGCGCTGATGCAGTTGTGCAGCTTCGGCAGCATGCCGCCCACCACATAACCGCTATCCAGCAGTTCCTGTGCTTCCGTCACCGTCAGTTCCGAAATCAGCGTGGAGGGATCATCCGGAACTCTGCGGACTCCCTCGATATCAGTCAGGAACGCCAGTTTTTCCGCATTTACCGCACCGGCAATCGCGCAGGCAGCGTCATCCGCATTGATGTTATAGGTCTGAAACTGATCATCCAGACCGATGGGGCAGACGATGGGGAGGAAATCTTTCTCCAGCAAATCAAACAGTATCTTCGGATCCACTTCCTCGATCTCACCCACAAACCCAATGTCCTCACCGTTGGAATATTTTTTCTTCACTTTTAAAAGACCGCCGTCCTTGCCGCTGATGCTGACCGCGCGGACACCAAGCCCTTCCACCATGGAAACCAGAGATTTCCCCACTTTTCCAAGTACCATCTCCGCGATCTCCATCGTCTCCGCGTCTGTCTTCCGCAGACCGTTGACAAACTCCGGCTTGATACCGGACTTTTCCACCCAGCGGTTAATCTCTTTTCCGCCGCCGTGAACAATAATGGGCTTAAACCCGACCAGCTTTAACAGTGTCACATCCTGGATCACGCTCTTTTTTAACTTTTCATCCAGCATGGCGCTGCCGCCGTATTTTACCACAATAATCCGGCGGTTGAAACGCTGTATGTAGGGAAGCGCCTCAATCAGCACCTCCGCTTTCGCCTTTAATTCTTCAATCCTGCTGTCTGCCATTTTTTCCTCCTGATTGTCTCCCTGTGTCCCGGTGCAATTTGCCATGCCCGAAGCGGGCAAAACGAGACAGAGATTTTTCGTTCAGATTAAGAACGATAATCTGCATTAATCTTCACATAATCGTAACTCAGATCACATCCCCAGGCTGTCGCCTCCGCGCCGCCCATCTTCATATCCGCGATGACTGTGACCTCCGGCTCCGAGAGAATCCGTGTCGCCTCCTCCTCACTGTAGCTGACCGCAACACCATCCCGGAAAATCAGCATTTTCCCGGCTTTGCTCTCAAAAAACAAATCTATTTTTTCCGGATTAAACTCCACGCCGGAATACCCCAGAGCGCAGAGAATTCTCCCGAAATTAGCATCGTGTCCGAAAATCATCGCCTTTACC
>JAJQAD010000193.1 GCA_021204005.1 Clostridiales bacterium | reverse complement strand
ACATTATATAGCAGGTAAATCAACTGCGCGACAGTCAGCGGTATCGCCTGCGAAGTGATAATTTTCCAGACGCTGCCTTTAGAAAAGTCTTTTTGTGAATCGTTGACATGGCTTGTCATTTTTAACTCTATTCCCATTTCACTTTTTGTCGTTTCTTTATCTTAGCACTTTAGAAGGAAAATGCAAACGCAGATGTATTTTTTGTAAAGAAGGATAATCGAACAGGAGGCGATTTTGCCTCCTGCTCGCCGCGCAGGGTGCGGACAGCACAGCTATCAGATTCCTGGCGCATAGAAAGAAGGCAGATTCGCCGCGTGGTAGTCAGCGAATCTGCCTGTCTCTTAAAAATGCTTCTGTTTTCTTATGCCCGGTCTCTGATCTCCCCGTGCAGCTCCTGCAGCGACTTGATCTCTCCGTTCCCGTGTTCTTTTACATATTTGATTCCTTTTGCAGTGACTCTGGCTGCGGCCATGGTGGTCATGTAAGGGATTTTTGCCTTGATCACCGCTTTCCGCAGATAGCTGTCGTCGTGGACGCTTTCTTTTCCGGCGGGTGTATTGACGATCAGGTCAATGGTTCCGTTGGTGATCATATCCAGGATATTCGGCCGTCCCTCGTAGAGTTTTTTCACTTTCTCCGCCGGAATACCGTTTGCGGTCAGCAGATCATAGGTGGAGCCGGTCGCCAGGATTTTAAATCCATCTTCAGCAAATCCCCGGGCAATCTCCACCGCCTCCGGCTTGTCCTTGCTGTTGACAGAGATCAGGACGGTGCCTTCCAGGGGCAGACGTGTCTGGGTGGCTTCCTGCGCCTTATAGAAGGCTTCGCCGTAGGATGGAGACAGACCAAGCACCTCTCCGGTGGAGCGCATCTCCGGCCCGAGGATGGGGTCTACCTCTTGGAACATGTTGAACGGGAAGACGGCTTCCTTGACGCCATAGTACGGGATATCCTGCTCTTTCAGGGACGGAACCGGTGAGGGGCGTCCGGTCAGCTCGGAGGTGATGATGTCTGTGGCCAGCGGCACCATGCGGATGTTGCACACTTTCGATACCAGCGGCACGGTGCGGGAGGCTCTCGGGTTGGCTTCCAGCACATAGACCTTTCCGTTCTCGATGGCGTACTGCATGTTCATCAGTCCTTTTACATGCATTTCCTCCGCGATCTTTTTGGTATATTCCTCAATGGTTTTCACATTCTCCTCGGAAATATGCACCGAGGGGATGATGCATGCGGAGTCTCCGGAGTGGATGCCGGCAAGCTCAATGTGCTCCATGACAGCCGGAACAAAGGCGTGGGTGCCGTCGCTGATGGCATCCGCCTCGCACTCCAGGGCGTGCTTCAGGAAACGGTCGATGAGGATGGGGCGGTCCGGTGTGACGCCCACGGCAGCCCTCATGTAGTCGGCCAGGCTCTCATCATCGTAGACGACTTCCATACCTCTGCCGCCCAGCACATAGGAGGGGCGCACCATTACAGGGTATCCGATCTCTTTTGCGATGGCGATGGCTTCGTCTACATCTACCGCCATGCCTGACTCCGGCATGGGAATCTCCAGTTTATCCATCATGGCGCGGAAGAGGTCGCGGCCTTCCGCCAGGTCGATGACGGAGGGTGCGGTGCCAAGGATTTTCACGCCGTTTCTTTCCAGATCCGCCGCCAGATTCAGCGGGGTCTGGCCGCCAAACTGTGCGATAACGCCCAGCGGTTTTTCTTTTTCATAGATACTCAGCACATCCTCCAGGGTCAGAGGCTCAAAGTAAAGCTTGTCGGAGGTGTCGTAGTCGGTGGAGACAGTCTCCGGGTTGCAGTTGACGATGATGGTCTCAAAGCCCAGTTTTTTCAGCGCCAGGGAGGCGTGGACGCAGCAGTAGTCGAACTCGATGCCCTGTCCGATCCGGTTGGGACCGCCGCCCAGAATCATGATTTTCGGTTTATCTGTGGAGACCGGGTTTTTGTCCGGTGCGTTGTAGGTGGAGTAATAGTAAGCATTGTCCTGGGTCCCGCTGACATGCACGCCCTCCCAGGCTTCCTCCACGCCAAGCGCCAGGCGGCGGGAGCGGATGTCGTCCTCGGGGACTTCCAGAATCTGGCTCAGATACTTGTCAGAGAAACCATCTTTCTTCGCTGCGATCAGCGCCTTATCAGAGGGAAGCTGACCCTTATTCCGGCAGAGCGCTTCCTCTTCCTCCACAAGCTCTTTCATCTGCTCGATAAAATACGTTTTTACCTTTGTAATCTCATGGATTTCTTCCACAGTAGCACCCTTGCGCAGCGCTTCATACATGACAAAATGGCGCTCACTGGACGGCGTGATCAGGAGAGAGAGCAGCTCCTCCTTTGACTTCTGGTCAAAATCCTTTGCGTGGCCGAGACCGTAGCGTCCGGTTTCCAGGCTGCGGATGGCTTTCTGGAAGGCCTCTTTGTAGGTCTTGCCGATGCTCATGACCTCACCCACCGCGCACATCTGGGTGCCGAGTTTGTCCTCTACGCCCTTGAATTTTTCAAAAGCCCACCGCGCGAATTTGATTACCACATAGTCTCCGTCCGGCACGTATTTGTCCAGGGTGCCGTATTTTCCGCAGGGGATGTCCGAGAGGGACAGACCTGAGGCCAGCATGGCGGAGACAAGGGCGATCGGGAATCCGGTCGCCTTGGATGCCAGTGCGGAGGAGCGGGAGGTACGCGGATTGATCTCGATGACGATAATCCGGTCCGTCTTCGGGTCATGGGCAAACTGTACGTTGGTGCCGCCGATGACCTGTACCGATTCCACAATCTTGTAAGCCTGCTCCTGCAGACGCTTCTGTACATCCTCGGAGATGGTCAGCATCGGTGCGGAGCAGAACGAATCGCCTGTGTGGACGCCCATGGGGTCAATGTTCTCGATGAAGCAGACCGTGATCAGGTTGTTGTCTTTGTCGCGGATGACTTCCAGTTCCAGTTCTTCCCAGCCGAGGATGGATTCCTCTACGAGAACCTGGCCCACCAGGCTCGCCTGCAGCCCGCGGGCGCAGACTGTCTTTAACTCTTCTTTATTATAAACGAGTCCGCCGCCGGCACCGCCCATGGTGTAGGCCGGGCGCAGCACCACCGGATAACCAAGCTCGTCCGCGATGGTGAGGGCTTCCTCCACGCTGTAGGCGACCTGGCTTCTCGCCATCTCAATGCCCAGCTTGTTCATTGTATTTTTAAATTCGATGCGGTCTTCGCCGCGCTCGATAGCGTCCACCTGCACGCCGATGACCTGTACGCCGTATTTGTCCAGAATGCCCTTTGTGGCAAGCTCGGAGCAAAGATTTAATCCCGACTGTCCTCCCAGATTAGGAAGCAGGGCGTCCGGGCGCTCTTTGGCGATGATCTGCTCCAGGCGCGTGACGTTCAGCGGCTCGATGTAGGTGACATCCGCGATCTCCGGGTCTGTCATTATGGTGGTGGGGTTGGAATTGACCAGTACGATCTCGTAGCCCAGCTTTTTCAGCGCTTTGCATGCCTGGGTGCCGGAGTAGTCAAACTCGCAGGCCTGGCCGATGATAATCGGGCCGGAGCCGATGATCAGTACCTTGTGAATATCTGTTCTCTGTGACATCTTGTGTCCTCCTGTGTTTAGTAGTTCGATAAATCCCCTTATCGTTCCATATTATAAGGGAGAAACCGTGGGGATGTAAAGGAAAAGTAATTGAAAAATTAAACTGTTCCGGCATGTGGGATAAAATGAAAGCGGCTTTCCCGGACAGGAGGCCGCCTTTTCCTGATGATTGAAAATCAGATTCTGTATATGGTCATGGTATGATTCGGGAGAAAAAATGTCTGCGTCCCCTTATCTGTCTTACTTACTATTTTGTGCTTTGTAATTTTCTCCCCAGTCCCACATGGCGTCCAGAATCGGTTTCAGACTGTAGCCGAGATCAGTCAGGGTATATTCCACATGGGGCGGCACTTCGGGAAATACTGTTCTGGTTAACAGGCCGCTCTCTTCCATCTGCCGCAGCTGGGCGGTCAGGACCTTCTGGGAAATGTTTCCAATGGATTTCTTTAATTCTCCAAATCGTTTCGTCCCGGGAAGGAGATCCCGGAGGATCAATACTTTCCATTTATCGCTGATCAGCATCAGCGTTGTCTCTACCGGGCAGGCGGGTAATTCTTTGGCTGGTGTGGCCTGGATATCTTTTTCTGTTTCCATACAATCTCCTTTTTGTCTCTTTTGACGGGATTTTCTCAATGGTTTCTTCTGGTAACTATGGCACCGCAGCGTAACTATGGCACATTATTGTGCTTACTTTACAGATTTTCCGTACTCCTTTATTATATAGACAGCAAGAGGGAAATACAAGATGATTCTGATCAGATCATCTTCCCAAGTGCAAGTGTGCCGGCAAAAAACCACATGTGGAAATCAAAACGTATGGAGGTAACCATCATGGAAAAAGTAATCGAATTTTTAAACGCAAACCCGGTTCAGTATCTGGCGACTGTCGGCCGTGACGGCAAGGCAAAATGCCGTCCGTTCATGTTTGCCGGCGAGATGGACGGCAGGCTTTGGTTCTGCACTAACAATACCAAAGAGGTCTATAAGGATATGCAGGAGAATCCGGAAATCGAAATCTCCGTATCCAGCCCGGAGTATGCCTGGATCCGTCTGCACGGCACAGCTGTGTATGAGAACAACATGGCAGCCAAGGAAATGTGCATCCAGAATCCCATCGTGAAAGGCCAGTATCAGACCGCTGACAACCCGATCTTTGAAGTGTTCTATCTTGACAATGCGCACGGCCTGATCGCGGACTTCTCCGGAAATCCGCCGTATGAATTTTAAACAGGAAGGCTGTCGTTTATTATGAGAAATGGGAGGGGAAACTCATGACAAACCAGGATTATCTGAAACTGCTGGTGGAGGGCATTCACTCCTCAGTGGTTGCCACGATCGGTACAGACGGCCATCCTCAGACCCGCACCATTGATATGATGCTGTGGGATGAAGAGGGTGTTTACTTCCTGACGGCGAAGGGAAAAGCCTTTTATGATCAGCTTATGAACCAGCAATATATCGCACTCTCCGCCACGAAGGATAAAAAAAGTGTGCCTCTGCGCGGAAAGATTCAGAACATCGGCAGTGAAAAGCTGGATGAGATTTTTGAAAAGAATTTTTACATGCAGAAGATTTATCCCGATGGTACCCGCGAAGCGCTGGAAGTGTTCCGATTATACGAGGCAAGCGGAGAATTCTTTGATATCAGCGATCCCTCCCATGTAGTGCGTGACAGCATTATAATCGGTCGGCCGCAATCGGCAGTGAGCGGTTATTTTGTGGGAAATGCCTGCATTGGCTGCAAATTATGCTATTCTGTCTGTCCCCAGAAGTGCATCGACATCTCCGCAAAGCCGGTGGTCATCGATCAGAACCGCTGCCTGCACTGCGGACGCTGCGCGGAGATCTGCCCGAAGCAGACGATTGAAAAGAGAGGATAGTCATGACACAGGAGGAACGCAGAAAATATCTGATCAGGGAGTTGTTGGCGGAAAATCCGCAGTATCGCAATCCGGGAATTCCGGACACCGAGCAGGAGCAGAAACGGCTTCTGCGGGCTCTGCTCAATGTGCGGATGCCGGCTCCGGTAAGCGATGCATTTCTGGAAAATCAGGATGCTTATCTGCAGGAGGAGATCCGGCAGAAAGGTATTACGGATCTGGCGGATCTGACGCCGTTGCAGGAGGGCATTTATCTCTGGCAGGGGGATATTACCACGCTCCGCTGCGGAGCGATTGTCAATGCGGCAAACTCACAGATGCTTGGTTGTTTTTACCCCAACCACGGCTGCATTGATAATGCGATTCACACCTACGCGGGCGTTCAGCTTCGAGCCTCCTGTGCCGGACTGATGAGCCGACAGGGTCATGAGGAGGAAACCGGTCGGGCGAAAATCACGCCGGCCTATAATCTGCCGTGTGAGTATGTCATTCATACCGTAGGTCCCATTGTCGGCGGGTGGCTTACCCAAAGAGATAAAGATTTGCTGGCATCCTGTTATCGCTCCTGTCTGGAGATCGCAGATCAGAATGATATCAGCAGCGTCGCGTTCTGCTGTATTTCCACCGGGGAATTTCATTTTCCAAATGATAAAGCGGCGCAGATTGCGGTCGATACGATAAAGGACTATAAAGAACAGACTCACAGTGAAATCGAGGTGATTTTTAATGTCTTTAAAGACATCGATTTACAAATCTACCGGAGGCTTCTTCAGTGAACATGTCAGTAAAGTTATTCCTACGCATTCTTTGACTGAAGAGAGACTACTGCGGCTGAAAAAAGAGGTGGAGACGGCGGATGCTATTGTTATCGGCGCCGGCGCCGGATTGTCCGCATCAGCAGGAATGAGCTACAGCGGGGAGCGCTTTGAAAAATATTTTTCAGATTTCCGTCGGAAATACGGCATCACCGATATGTATTCCGGAGGCTTTTATCCCTTTGATACGCTGGAAGAATACTGGGCGTGGTGGTCGCGGCATATTTTTGTCAATCGTTATGCGGCGGGCGTCGGAAAGCCGTATGTCGACCTGCTGGAACTGGTCAGGGACAAAGACTATTTTGTGCTGACGACCAACGTAGATCATCAGTTTCAGCTGGCCGGATTTGATAAAAAAAGACTTTTTTATACACAGGGCGACTATGGTCTGTGGCAGTGCTCAAAGCCCTGTCATGACATAACCTATGAGAATGAGGATGCTGTGCGGCGGATGATCGTAGCACAGGGCTATGAGGTGACGGAGCAGGGCAATCTGGAGTTGTCAGGCGCAGGAACGCCCGGGATGATAATCCTCCCGGAGCTGGTGCCGCGCTGTCCGGTTTGCGGTGCGCCTATGACAATGAACCTGCGCTGTGATGACACCTTTGTGGAGGATGAAGGTTGGCACAAGGCAGCGGAACGTTACTCATTGTTCCTTCGCCGTCACCAAAATGTGAAAACACTGTTTTTGGAGCTAGGAACAGGAATGAATACGCCCGGTATAGTAAAATTCAGCTTCTGGCGAATGGTTCACGAGTGGCCGGATGCGACGTATGCCTGCATCAACCTGAATGAAGCCTATGCCCCGGATGAATTACGGGAAAAAGCCATCTGTATCAATGATGATATTGGAAAAGTATTGGAACAATTATAACCTGTGCGTCAGGTCTCTGGTGTCGGGTGACAGATTTTGTAAAAACATGTGTTGCAATTCCCGGGCACGCATGTTATACTTCCTTCTGTAAAAAGAATAGCTGACGAGATCAGTTTTAATGGACATTTACTTCGAGCAACTACGCTCGTAGTATGCCCTGGCGGACTGATCTTTTTTGTTGCCATCTTTTCCGGATGTGCGGATCTTCCGCCACAACAATAGAATATAGAAAGGATGGTTGATGTTATGAGTAATTTTGTTTCTACGCAACCCTATGACAGGCAGAGTGCTTCCGCCTACGCTTCCTATATGATTGGCTCGAGCCTTTTCCGCTTTTGCAGGTGCCATAATCATGGAGAAGCTTCCCGGCTCCATATGCATTACGTGGAAATGCAGGATAAAAAGCAGGAAGAACTGGAAAACCTGCTGATCCGGCTCACACAGAAGCTGGGAAGACGATTTCTCGGAAAGCTTGGGGAAATGGCTGCTGAGGTGGAGTTCTGGATGAAGGACGGCGTGTACAGAGTGGAGTTTTCCACCGGCGGATTTGAGACAATAGCATTTGAGATTTCCGGGAAAGGAAAAATTAAGCTGTTCCGGTTTGCCGGATAAGAAGAGGGCGGCCTCCCCGAATGGGGGCCGTCTTTTTTCGGGTAAAATAATACGATTTACAAATAGATTATTATCGTGGCATTAAAATTTCTGAGCCAGAATTGGCAGGAGCCGCGGATAATGATATAATGAGCGCAAGCGAGAAGAATGCACGAGTGCATTCGGCGAGCGGCGAAATGCGATCATGAATCAAAGATTCATGATATAATCAAGAAAAAAAGAGGAGGTTGATGTTATGAGATACGAAATCAAAGGAGATACGCTGCCGGTTGCTATCTGCTACTTAGAAAACGGGGAGGCAATGCTCACGGAGCGCGGTTCCATGAGCTGGATGTCGCCGAATATGGCGATGGAAACTACGACCAACGGCGGTGTCGGGAAGGCTTTGGGGAGGATGTTATCCAAAGAGGCTATCTTTCAGAACCGGTATACAGCCCGGGGAGGAAACGGCATGATTGCATTTGCTTCCAGTTTTCCGGGGCAGATACTGCCATATGAAATAGGAGAGGGAAAAGAGCTGGTGGTGCAGAAGTCGGGATTTCTGGCTTCCGAACCGGGTGTAAATCTGTCTGTTTTCTTCCAGAAAAGACTGGGCGCGGGATTCTTCGGCGGAGAAGGATTCATCATGCAGAAACTGTCAGGACGCGGGATGGCATTTCTTGAGTTTGACGGACATGTGGTGAAGTATCAGCTTCAGCCCGGGCAGCAGATTGTTGTTGATACCGGATATCTTGCGGCGATGGAGGCGACCTGCGATATGCAGATCCAGACAGTTCCCGGCGTAAAAAATATGATGTTCGGCGGCGAGGGGGTTTTCAATACGGTTGTGACAGGGCCGGGCACAGTGTGGCTTCAGACCATGCCGATTTCCCACATGGCCGGAGAAATATTAAAATTCATGCCGAAAAATAACAGTTGATTTTAGCAGGACGGGATAATACATATGATTCATGATTTAGCGCCTTTACATTTTGAAAACGCATACCATAATATAAAACCGGAGGATGGGGATCGCATTATCAGCATGTCCGACGGACGGATTCTTCTTGGCGGAGAAAAACAAAAGATTATATTTCCGCAATTTGCCGACTTGTCAAAGCAGGATCAGGGCAGTTTCATCTATCTTTTTGCCATCGGGGAGGAACGGTTTTTCCTTGGCAGGGACATTGAGGCGGACGGCTATCGATATGAGGATATAAAGGTTTTGCGGAAGTGTGCACCGCATTCCATGGTCTATGCAGGATTGGTGGGAATGCAGCTGGCGCGGTGGTATGAGGCGCATCGGTTTTGCGGCCGGTGCGGAACTGCCATGGAGGCGGATGAGAGAGAGCGGATGATGCGCTGTCCGGCCTGCGGGCAGATGGAGTATCCGAAAATCTGTCCCTGCGTGATCGTGGGAGTCATTCATGACGGGAAAATACTGGTGAGTCAGTATCGCGGTGGATTCACGGATCACTACGCCCTGATTGCAGGGTTCGCGGAAGTCGGGGAGACGATTGAGGAAACGGCCATCCGCGAGGTGTACGAGGAGACGCATCTTTCCATCAAAAATCTGCGTTACTATAAATGTCAGCCCTGGCCGTATTCGGAAAGTCTGTTATTCGGGTTTTTTGCGGAACTGGACGGAACGGAGAAAATTATTCTCGAGGAGGACGAGCTGACGATGGCGAAGTGGGTGACTCCGGAGGAAATCTTCGAAAAGCCGGATGATTTTTCCCTGACTAACGAGATGCTGTGTAAGTTTAAAGATGGCGAAGTGGATATTATGTGTGATTAAGGCGGCAAAATTGGTTGATGAATTTTCGATCGGCATCACGATGACTGAAAAGACAGATATCGTATAATGGCTCACCCAGATAATCCCTGTATGGAATAACCGGGCGAAACCGCTTTTGCGTTTTTCAGAGTTTGTATTTGAGCACAATGCTTATGCATAGTGCGTCCAGGGTAAAAATCCCTCACTGTGTTGAAGGTAGTTTTTACGAAAGTGGTGAAGTCCCTAAATGCAACCGGATGTAACCAAACAAAAAAGCCAGAAAACCGCTTGTTTGCTGGCTTTTTTAAGAGCGCGAGACGGGACTCGAACCCGCGGCCTCAGTCTGGGAACCCGCATAAAACCTAAGGTTTTCGGGGGTGGGTAGTCAAGAGGTAGTCAAAAAGGTAGTCAAAGTAGTCATGAGTATATTTGTTTGTGAAGAAAATACAATATGAGCTGGAAGGAGGATATTTCTGTATATGTGACAATGAGAGAACAGAAATTACCTTTCTCAAAAGCGGAGTAGTGAATTAAAAATGACACAGTAGGAAGTATATCAGTACATATCATAAAGAAAAGGTCGGATTAGTAAAAAATCTGGCCTTTTCCTTATGATTTTCTCAATGCTCGTCAAGATGTTTATTTCATGGCTTGTCTGAGGTTCACTGGGGGCGATAGCAGGGTATCAGATAGTCTCCCCATAATTCATACAATATGTTTCCATTTTCCCCATTGCCTTCGCAAAAATCATTTTCAAGTTCAGTCCGCCTCAGATATTTGAACTGATCCGGATCTTGTACATGGGGGATTATTATTTCCAGGGTCATCACTTCTTTGTGAAATTCCATAATCCGTGTGAAATAATCTCCCTAAGTCGGCAGTATACCCTCTGGGTACATCCTCCGAAGAATGGTGTCTCTGGCGGTAATTGGATATAAATTTTGTCTTTATCCGCCGAGAAGGAATAAGTTAACCTAATACCGGCAAATGCTTTTTTAGATACCATACGTTGACTTACATTTTTTACTATATGTTCAGAACGCGAGGAATCCCTCTCATGAGGCAATTTCATGGCGAGGGATAAGTTACCGATACGCTGGGAGCGATAGTTGGGTATTACGTAATCTCCCCATAACTCATACACTACGCTTTCTTTTTCATCATTTTCTTCGCGAAGTGCGTTATATAAATCATTTTCAGATTCAGTCCGCCTCAGATATTTGAACTGGCCCGGTTCTTGTACATGGGGGATTATTATTTCCAGGGTCATCGTTTCTTTGTGAAATTCCATAATCCGTGTGAAATGATCTACGCCCATGAGTCGGCAGAATACCCTACTGAAACTTTCCCCGAAGAATGCTGTCTCTGGCGGTAGTTGGATAGAGATTTTATCTGCATCTGCCGCGAGGGAATAAGTTGCCCTCATGCCGGTATCTGTTTTTTTTGCACATTGTGATATGCCTCCTTGTTTTTCCTTATATTCACAGAATGGAAGAATGCTGCCGATTTTCGTAAAATGGCTCTTTGCATCTGTTTTCCTGTAGTAGGAGAAGATACTGTTTCCTCTTTTTATGAAAATGAGCTGCATTCTTCCATACTGTAAGGGAAGAGTATTTTAATTCAAGCAGTCCATAAGGTGTATCTCAGTACACGGCAATCCCGGGGACGCCGAAGTAATCGATGTGAATGGCAAAGCAGGGGTGCATGCAAGGGGACAAATAGGCTTTCTGAAAATTCCCTGAGCAACTGAAATGACAGACAAAACCTGAGCCTGATGCCAGACAGGACAAAGCTGACAGCCGAAAGGCAGCGGACCTTAAAACTGAATATTGCATAGCAGGCAAACAGTTTCTGTGGCTCCGCTCGTAACATGGAAATACGGGGAAAGGTACCCCGTTTTCATAACATTAACCGCGCGGAGCGCAGAAAGGAGGCCGATTATGGTCGGAATGGAGGAAAGGGCCGAACGGCTCAACAGTTTATTGGAAAGCAGGGATGCGGGATTTCATGTATCTCTGCAGAGAATCTGGAAAGAGAACCGGATCCAGGAAGCATATGTTCTCGAAGACGGAACGTATAATTGCTACCCTGTGTTTTATTACGACAGAGGATGGTATGAGCAGTCAGATGAGGCGGTGGCAGATTTTCTTATGAAAAATGCCGTCCGCTCCTGCAACATTGCTACAGGAGAATTATTAAAGACAGATTATCTGAAAGCACATATCATGCCGCGTGTAGTCAACGGAAGTAACTTAGAAGACTTGAAAAAGTGCGGAATTGCATGCCGTTCCTTTTTGGATTTGGCGGTATTGTATTACCTGCCGGTGGAAGGGCTTGCAAATCCGGAACAAGGAAAAGCATCCATGCAGGTGAGTGAACGTATTTTATCCGCTGCCGGAATGGATGAAGAGGGGGCATATGACTGTGCTATGAGAAATTTTGCTGATATCGTTGATGCCATGCCTATAGAACAGATGCTGGCGGGGCTTACAAACGATTATGCAAAAATGCAGAGTGAATGCATTCCTCCATGTAGCATGTGGGTTGTCTCAAATAAGGAGCTTTGCTTCGGGGCTGCGGCCCTGTTGTTTGGAGAAACCTTGTTTCGGACATTTGAAGAGAAATTCAGGGAACAGTCTGGCGAGGAACAAAGGGCATTGGTCCTGCCTTCCAGTCAGCATGAAATACTTATCGTGCCATGCCAGGCGGGAGATTCGCTTGGGGATTATCTGGAAATGGTAAAGGAAGTCAATGATTTGTGTGTCAATGAATCAGAATTTTTAAGTAATAATATATATTACTTTGATCACAAGCAGAAAATGGTGCGGGCGTTAGTTTAAAACCGAAAGCACGCCATATCAGTAGTATGTATACAGAAAACTATATGTCAAAGGAAATGGAGGATAAAGGACAATGAAAAACACTGAGATAATAGCAGCAGAAGCCGTTGCCCATGGGCTGTATAGCCAGGAGCAAGCAGATAGAATCTTAAAAAACGGCGGGCAATTGGAGATTTTTACAGTTCGTGTTTGGCAAAAAAAAGGATACCGGATCCGGAAGGGTGAGCATGCCAGGATTGTTACGGATTTGTGGGAAATGGTAAAACAAAGCCCTTCTGTTGATGTAAAAGAAGGGGAAATACCATCTGAAAACAGGACAACTAAATTTGTGCTTAAAAAATCCTACCTGTTTACGGCAGACCGGGTTGTACCGATCGAAGAGGAGGTTGAACATGGAAATTATACAGTACCGCATGGAACAGGACAGGCAGTATAAAAATAAGCTGCTGGAAGAACAACGTTATGAATATCCGGACAACAGGCTGCTGTCTCCGGAGAGCATAGATGCATTCGCGAGAAATGCAATGCACCTGGACAGGCAGCCCGAGGAAAAGGTAGTAGTAATTGCATTTGCCGCCAGTATGGCACCGGTAGGGATATTTGAAGTCTCGCACGGCACGATCCGTTCGGCGCTTGTCTCCCCGGCGGTGATTTTCAGAAGATTGTTGTTAATTAATGCGGCCTGCTATGCCGTAATCCATTGCCACCCGAGCGGTGATGTGGATGTAAGTGAGGAGGACTGGCAGATTACGGAGCAGTTAAAGGCTGCTTCGGAAATCATGGACCTCCCGCTCATCGACCATATCATAGTGGGTGATGATTATTACAGTTTTAAAGAAAGCAGCGGAATCTTGTAGCCGCAGTATATTGGTTTATACGTTTACCGCAGCTCCCGGGAGGCCGGGGCGCGGTGAACGGGTAAACCGATATGTATTGAAATTATGTAACTATATTGATTATGCAGCGTCACACATAAGACGTTAAAAAGTGTAGGGCGAGAGCCCACTCAGTCACACATAAGACTTAAAAAAGCGTAGGTTAGATATATGCCGGCCTGGCATATATCTAGCGACTTTGTTTTAACATTTTTGTTTTGTAATAATTCGAAAAATAGAGGTGTTTTTTTGGGACGTAAAAATAAGACGTATCAGAAAGATCTGCATCAACAGGCTTATGAAAAATTAACTGGGATGCAGGCGTTTGGGGAGAGTAAAAAGAAAGCTGTCGAGACTGGAACCGATAGGGACAAGATATTTTCATTTTCCACTTATCAAACATACTGGAAGCATATCAAATATTTCCTTGGATGGGTCAAATCTGCACATCCTAAGGCTACCACGTTAAAAAGCGCCCGGAAGTATGTCGGAGAATGGCTGCAATGCCGTGTGGATCAGGGACTTTCTGCGTGGACGATCCATGTCGAAGCAAAGGCTCTGGGAAAATTGTACGGGATCCAGCCAGATGATCTGGATTATTTCAAAGCGCCGCCGCGAAAACGTGCCGATATCAAACGGAGCAGGGTGTCTGTTGCCCGTGACCGACATTTTTCAGAGACAAATAACGATGAGTTGATCCGATTCTGCCGTGGGACCGGTGCGAGGAGGAATGTGATGGAAAAACTTGAGCGGCGGGACTTGTGGACGCGGGAAAGAATGGAGGCTGCCGTGGAACGCCTTGAAGCAAAAGGAACACTTGCCCCTGCTGCACAGGCCCACCTGTTTTGTTTAAAGGACGCTTTGGCCTCTTTTCCTGATCAGGATTATTTTGTCCATCACCGCAAAGACAAAAACGGACGTTACCGTTTTGCCCCGGTGGTCGGCCCGGATAAAGAGCGGATCGTACAACGCTTTTTGGATACTCCGGAGGGCAAGAAAGTTTGGGAATACGTGAATACCAATGCAGATATTCACAGTTATCGCAGCGATTACAGTGTGCTTATCTACAGGCAGTACAAGCGTGATATACGGGAGATTCCTTATGACCGTGAAAATGCTTCGACAGGAAGACGCTGGCAGGGGGATGTGTATGTATGCCGCAAAGATGAGGCCGGCAAAAAACTGGACCGCCGGGCTATGGTACTATGCAGCAAGGCACTGGGACATAACCGGCAGAGCGTTGTCGCGGATAATTATCTGCGTGGATTATAGGAGAAAGGATCAAAATATGGTACAGAATGAATTTGCAGATGATTTGCTGGACGCGTTGCCGGATCGGTCTGAATTTGAAACGAGGGAAGAGTATTTGGCGTATCTTTGTGCGACAGTCCGTAAATCAAAAGAAGAAGTCAGACGCGCAAAGCATTTGAATGATAACCTAATTCGGATTATGCGGGAAAGGGCGAATCAGCAAAGGAATCTTCGACCAAAGAAAGACCATGATGGTTATATTGTACTCTATAGCCAGCAGTGGCAGGACCGGGATGGAAACGGGCAAACGGTCAAGGCCTGGAAATCATTGCTTCAGACCCCGTATGATGCTGGTATTTCCTATACATCTCTTTTGGATACAATCAGAAAAGACTTATATCCTGTGATGGCCGATCTTGGAATTTATCAAAAACATGATGAAGAACATAATGGGGCGTATCCGGTATTTGACGGTGATATTCCTCAGAATATCCTCTATAAGTGGTTTTATAGAGCGAATTTTCGCGCTGGATTGTGGGAGATGGAGATATACACTACAGACAACCTTTCGGTGCCTTTAGCCAGGCAGCCGGCACGGAATCAGCAAATCGATATTAAGAACGGTAAGGGCAAGTAAGATGGAAGGATTTATCGATACTAATAAAAATCACGTAACATTAGAGGGACGGTTAAAAACGAATTTTATTTACGATAGCGATGACATGTATGGTCGAAAAATATATAAAGCAGACCTTGAAATTCCCAGATACAGCTATTCTCCCGATATTGTGGCTATCTTGGTATCTGATCAGCATGTGGAGGTCACCAATGCTTTTGTAGGTAGCAAAATAAGGGTTACCGGGGTATTACAATCGGATATCAGGAAAGACAAGCTGGGATTTGTATTTTGCGTTTATGCCTGCGATTTTGCGATTGTGGATAAAGCAGAGGAGCGCGTCAACAGTGTTTCGCTGGAAGCCTATATATGCCGCAAACCTTATGCAAGATTGACGTCCCATCAAAAAGCAATGACGACGATTCTTGCGGCGGTCAGGCAGGAAACCGGGAAAGAGATGTACATTCCCTGCACCATAGGCCCTAAGTATGCCCTGCATGCAGTGGCAATGGAGGTTGGGACACGGTTGGAAATTACGGGATCAATCAGAAGCAGACGATATGTAATGAAAGATGGAACTGATACAGGCATAACATATACGCATATGGTACGAGTGAAGGAATATCGTGTGATAGAGTCTGATGCAGAGATTTTATCAGATCGTACAAGTATATAGATGCAATTAATAATAATCTATTAATATTAATTTGGTTGGTGTAAATATGCAAATATTTTGAATTTTCCAATTTAGGCAGAAGGGAGTAATGACATGTCAAATTTCGCAGTTGCAGCATCTCAGGATACCATTGAATTTGCTAATAAAATTATGGAGATATACGCCCAGAATGGAGATAAGAAAGAAGACACTCTCCTGCGGATTTTAAATTTAGCAGAGGCAGAATCCATAAAAGGGACACATCCGGAGCTTCACGGTATATTAAAGTCCATAGATACAACAGTCACTACCCTAATAAAACAAATCAATGGCATCGTCGCCGGGCAAGATAACCAATTACAGGATTTAAGGATAAAATTGGAGAAAGCAATCGAAGAAAAAAGGGTTGCTAACGAGACAGCTAAAACTCAGATTGATGCAGCGCAGGCAAGAAAAGACGAAGCCGATGCGTATATAAAGAATGCACAGACGGAAATAGAAACAATTACAGCTCAGGCAAAGGCAGAAATCGATTCTGCCAAAAAAGACGCAGGTATGGAAATCGAAAAAGCCAACGCAGAACGAGATCAGGCACTTCGAGAACGTGATGACGCTCGTACCATCTCTGTGGAAACAACAGCAAATAACGCCCTTCTGATGCGTCAGATAAGCGCCATGGAAGCTGACGTGCAAGCATACAAAGATCTCCAGGGTAAATACGACCAGCTTTCCGCGAAGCTCTCTTCGCTTCGCACTCAGTTTGCCGATAAAGAAAGAGAACTGATTACACAGAAAAAAGATGCAGAGGCATCCCAAAAATCTCTGGAAGCCGATTTTAACCACCGCATAGAAACTGTTAAAGCACAGGGGGAACTTGCTATAGAAAAAGCAGTAATTGCCAGGGAACGCGAAATCAGCATGGAATACCAGAAGCAAATTCGTCAATCAGACAAAGAAAATGCTCTCCTTTCCGCCCAGATTTCACAGCTTCGGGCTCGCATCGTTCAGCTTGAAGAAAATAAAAAATAAACAAAAGATGAGCGTGAAGCATGAAAAAGCCCGGGAATGAATCCCGGGCTAAAAAATGCTGTATTGATTTCTATTTGTTTTGAACTGCTTAATCACAAGAGAAGAAACTCACCTGGTACGATACTTCTTCATCCAGTCCGGTGATTGTAACGGCGAACTGGTCACCGTCAGAATAGGTAATGTCGTCAGGGCGGAAGATAATGCAGCTAAAATACCCGTAATAACCATTATTCACATAGAAATCACCATCTGCAGAATCCTCGGAAAATGTCCACGTTTTCCCATCACTAATTCTGGTCAGTGTTACTTCTGTCACGCTGCTGTCTATATCATCCCCTATACTGAGACTCCAAGGGTCAGTGGAAGAAAAATATTCCACAGGCATGTTCTGTGCAGGCCATGTTACTCCATAATATCCGGCATCTGTATTTGATTCATCAAATGCATACATTGCGGAATAATATTTATAACCACTTGATGTCTGTACAAAACCAAATCCGGTTTCTCCCATTGCCGGGTTTAAGATCCAGCGACGGTGTCCGACAGTAGCGATGTTGCCAGTATCAGCATCACTCATGTAACCCAGCAAAGAATCAGCGATATTATAATAACCCGCGGCAATATTACTGCTTGAATCTCCAGTGGCACATATTTCATAAGTTTCATCATCCATTACAGAAGGTTGTTCCGGATGGTGGTTAAGAGTGCCATAATACGCATTGATAAGGGAAGCTCCCTGTGCATATTGTGAGTATTCACTGTTAAGAGTCACATTATCATCTATACCGGCAATATAACGGATTGAGTTCAATGCAGTAAGGGCTGCCTCCTGGCTGTCTTCGCTGACGGATCCAAGGGAATCCATGGTCAGCCCGCCGTAAATGTAAGGCTCTATATCATATGTTACTGCGGAAGTCGTATCGATCGGATTTTTCTCAAGGTAGGCAATAATATCCGCCTGGCTGTGCCAGTTCACGTTGATACCGGTGCTCCCGGCATTTTCTACTGCATAGTTCTTGGATTCCAGCACCTCTCCACAGTCTGCGCAGCGGATCACTTTCGTGCCGTAAGCATCTGTGGTTGCTTCTGTTTCAACTTCCCATTCTTCTGTACTGGTATGCCCCGTTGCATCAATCGTTTCTGTATAATTATCCCCGCAGACAGAACAAGTGTAAGTTTTATATCCATCTTCCGTACAAGTTGCATCTTTGGAATCAGCCAATTGATAATCATGCTCGCCAGTTGCAGCGATTGTCTCTGTATAGGTATTTCCGCATTCCGCACAGGTATGGGTCATCACGCCATCATCTACGCAGGTGGCTTCTTCTGTCACCTCGCTTGTATAAGAGTGCCCGCTTGCTTCAATGGTTTCCGTATAGGAGTCACCGCAGACAGGACAGGTGTAAGTCTTATATCCATCTTCCGTACAGGTGGCGTCTTTGGAATTGGCCATCTGGTAATTATGTTTGCCTGTCGCCGGTATGGTCTCCGTATAAGTGTCTCCGCACAGTGTGCAAGTATAAGTGACCAACCCGGCTTTCCCGCAGGTGGCCTCTGTTGTTACAGACTCATAATCATGTGAGGTATTTGGTATATTTTCTGTATAAGATTTTCCGCAGGCAGTGCAGGTATAAGTCCGGCAGCCATCAGAGGTACAGCTGGGGAGTGTTGTTATCTTGGACGTATAGCTGTGGCCGCCATCCACATCTGCACTGCTGATGGAACTCCACGCAGAATAATATTTTGTCCCCGACACTGTTATATAGGAACGGACCCTCGTAAAGTAAGTAAGCCCATTATAAAGCCCGGAAAACGTCTTTGACTGCCCGGAAGTTACGTTATAGGAGTCTGTGACATACTCGCCAAACGCTTCGCTTAAAGAACACTGTACCTGGTAACCAGTCACGGAAGATATTGCACCCCATTTTACCGTAAGGCTGTCACATCCCGGGCTGAACACGCTGCTGATGGAAGGCGTGGTAAGGCGTACAGTGGTTTTCCCGGTATAATTTCCCGTTGTACTGCCGTAATAAGGTTTCACGGCATACGTATATGTCGTACCGTTATTGCTCTTAACAGCAGTATCAGTGTAACTGACTGTAGAAGCACTGGAAATAGTTTTTATCTTTGAGTAACTGCCTGAACCTGTTTTACGGTAAATATAATACCCGCTCGCACCGGATATCTTACTCCATTTCACTTTGATTCCGGAAGAGGTATTCGTCAAGCTGGAGACTGTACCGGAGGAAAGCCTGTAGATACTTTTCCCGGTATAGCTTCCCGTGGTGCTGCCATAATAAGGCTTCACGGCATAAGTATATGTCTTCCCGCTCTTGCTTTTCACAGCGGTGTCTGTATAAGTTACTGTGGAAGCATCGGAAATTGTTTTAATCTTTGAATAACTCCCGGACCCGGTCTTTCGGTAAATATAATACCCCTTCGCACCGGATACCTTGCTCCATGTGAGTTTGGCGCCGGATGTCGTGTTTGATATGCTGGAAAACTTCCCAGCAGTAAGGTAACGGATGCCTTTTGCGGATGACATACTGCTGGTCGTGCTTCCGCTGTAGGCGACTACTTTGTAATAATAAGTTTTCCCGCTGGATACTTTATTTGAGCCGCTGGATTTATTGGTATAAGTTACTGTAGAACCGCTCTTGATGGTGGCAATTTTCGTATAGGTACCAGACTTGCTTGTACTGCGGTAGATATAGTAACCTTTTGCGTTGGGTACTTTGCCCCATTTCACTTTAACTCCCGACGTAGTATTGGACACGCTGGAGATCTTGGGTGTGGATAACTTTGTTGCTGCCTCTGCAGTGACGCTGAATGTTTCCTGAACCGAACCAGGTACAACTGCGGCTGTGATACACAACGCTGCGATGCAGAGCAGGAACAGTTTTCTGATCTTTTTCATAGATTCCTCCTTTCCCTTTTCAAGGGATATGATTTTCTGGGATGTATCATACGGCCCTGTTGTGTTTTGAAAATTCTGCCGTATTGGTAAATCCCCGTGCTTTAAACTTCATATATAGTATGGAGTATTTCCCTATTTACGTCCAGTTTTTGGGCTGAGAACAACTGCCTATCTCGCTGTAAAAACTATAATTTTAATATAAATCTAACACTTTTTTCCTGCCTTGTAAATCTATATTTACCTCATTATTTATGTTCGAAAAATGAAAAAGTAAATTCTACTTTTGCATTCAATAGTGGATTTTAGT
>JAJQAD010000119.1 GCA_021204005.1 Clostridiales bacterium | reverse complement strand
TGGTGAATCTCTCTCTGCTGATTGTACCAGGCGCGCAGACGGTCCTCCCGGACTTTCGCCGCTTTCTCAGCATAGGCGGAATAGTTGCCCGCATAGACCGCGGAATGATGCAGGCTGATCTCCACCACCTTCGTCACCACGCGATCCAGAAAATAGCGGTCGTGAGAAACCAGCACAACCGCTCCCTTATAATTCAGCAAAAATGTCTCCAGCCAGCGGATGGACTCGATATCCAGATGGTTGGTCGGCTCATCCAGGAGAATAATATCCGGGTGTGTCACCAGAAGCCGCGCCAGGGATACCCTCGTCTTCTGCCCTCCGGAAAGCTCCCCGCAGGGTTTGTCAAACTCCTGTTCCGAAAAACCGAGACCTTTTAAAACGCCGGTCACCTCGCTGACGTAGGAATATCCGTCTCTCGCCTCAAAATCATGGAGCAGCCTGTGATAGCGGTCCATATAGGCTTCCATCCCGGCGGCATCCACCGTCTCCAGCGCATCCTCCATCGCCCGGATCTGCGCCTCCATATCGATCAGCTCCCGCTTTGCTTCAAGAACCTCCCCATAAATGGTACTGGCCCCGGCGATCTCCTGATGCTGTGCCAGATAACCGATGGTTTTCTCCTTTGCCACAGTCACAACGCCCTCGTCCGGCTCCAGTTCATGCATAATGATTTTTAACAACGTGGATTTGCCCGCCCCGTTTATGCCTACGATGGCTGTTTTTTCATTGTCTTCCACGTGAAAAGAGACATCCTTCAGCACCGGGTCGGCGCCGAAGGATTTGCTTATATGTTGACAGGATAATATCATAGTCATTATTTGTACAGTTCCTCTAATGTTGCTCTGACAGCCTTGATAAAGTCCAGGCTGTTTAACACGACAGGGTCGGGCAGCTCCGTGATCAGCGCCAGATCCTTGGTCATCTTTCCGGATTCGATCGTGTCAATGCAGGCTTTTTCCAGATTGTCTGCAAACTGCATCAGCTCCGGAATCTGATCCAGCTCGCCGCGCTTCCGAAGCGCCCCGGTCCAGGCAAAAATCGTCGCCACCGAGTTCGTGGACGTCTCCTCACCGGCCAGATGCTTATAATAATGCCGCATCACCGTGCCGTGCGCCGCCTCATACTCGTATACGCCGGAGGGTGAAACCAGAACCGATGTCATCATGGCCAGAGAGCCGCAGGCGGAGGAAATCATATCACTCATCACATCGCCGTCATAATTCTTGCAGGCCCAGATAAAACCGCCCTCCGCCTTCATCACGCGGGCCACCGCGTCGTCGATCAGCGTGTAAAAATAAGTAATCCCGGCCTCCTCAAACTTTGCTTCATACTCTGCTTTGTAAATTTCCTCAAAAATATCCTTAAACGTGTGATCGTACTTTTTGGAAATCGTGTCCTTGGTCGCAAACCAGAGATCCTGCTTTGTATCCAGCGCATAGTTAAAGCAGCTTCTGGCAAAACTCTCGATGGACTGGTTCAGGTTGTGCTGGCCCTGTACGACACCAGCCGACTTAAAATCATGAACCAGGGCACGGCTCTCCGTCCCGTCCTCAGCCGTGTAGATCAGCTCCACTTTCCCCGGTCCCGGAATGATCATCTCATTGGATTTGTAGACATCGCCGTAAGCATGACGGGCAATGGTAATCGGCTTTTTCCAGTTTTTCACGCAGGGTTCAATCCCCTTCACCTTGATCGGGGTGCGGAACACGGTACCGTCCAGAATCGCCCGGATGGTTCCGTTAGGGCTTTTGTACATTTCCTTCAGATCATATTCTTTTACGCGCGCGGCGTTCGGCGTGATCGTGGCGCACTTGACGGCAACCCCATATTTCTGCGTCGCATTCGCGGAATCAATCGTCACCTGGTCATCCGTCTCGTTGCGGTGTACCAGGCCGAGATCATAGTATTCTGTATTCAGATCGACAAACGGGAGCAGCAGTTCGTCCTTGATATACTGCCAGAGGATTCGTGTCATCTCATCTCCGTCCATCTCAACAATCGGTGTCTTCATCTTAATTTTTTCCATGGGTATGCCTCGCTTTCTCACAAAGGAATTTTATCTCTTTGTATCATACCCACATCTTTCTTTTTTTGTCAAGTAGGAGGAAACATGGACTGGCTCTCTTCATAGTATGAACTGTAAATAAAAATATGGAGGCTGACAACATGAGTGATTTGGCTGCTACGAACTGCGGTTGCGGAAATGATAACGGAGGGTGCTGCTCTTCTATTATCTGGATCATTCTCCTGCTGTGCTGCTGCGGAAACAACAATGGCACTTCCCTCTTCTCCGGCAACGGAGACAGCTGCGACAGTCTGATCTGGATCATCCTGCTGCTGTGCTGCTGCGGAAACAATAACAACAGCTGCGGCTTCTAATTTTCTTTCCTTCCTGAGGAAATCCCCGGCGTCCTTCCCGGCACCGGGGATTTTTCTATTTCTTCAATTATTCAAAACCGGGCACGAAAATGCTGCGCCTTGCTAACGATGCGAAAAATAATTTGAAGCAGCCGATCCCTGACGCCGGCCAGCTTTACCGGCACGCGCCGTTTTCTCTTTCTGCCAGGCGGTTTCTTTCCGCCGCTCCTCTTCCTCCTTCTTCCTCAGACAATCCTCATCCAGTTCATAAAAACTATCTCCGTCATATACAATACGCCTCATCATGAATTCCTTTTTTACTATAAGATATGACACAAAGGAAAAAAGTTTGTTCTGTTTCCTCAGCTTCCGCATAGGATACCAGTAGAAACAGTTCTGTTTCCATTGATCCGAAGGAGCATCAGCGCACATTTTCACACCCCACGTGAAAATCGTTGTCAAAAGTAAATTGCGGAGGAACTATATGAACGATACGCAGACAAAACAACCAATCCTGGACACACTGATCCAGAGCCGGGATCTCCAGATGCTGAAAGCCATGGTGCCCTATTTCGACAGTTCCCGGCAGCGCATTATTTCCATGGTAATCCGATTGGCTGAACTCCAGAAAACCATGCAGCTTTTCAGCACAGAGCCGGAGCTGCAGGCTGCCGAGCTGCACATCTGCGAAAACGAGTCGCCAATGGAGCGCACACAGCACATGCTGCGTGCAATGAAAGAATTCTGCACACCGGGGGAAGCGGAGGCTATCGAAAACATCTCCGGTTTCTTCGAGATGTACGCCTCTTATGAATCTATGATGAGGGAGGGCCTGTATGACACCCAATGACCTGCAAAACAACCCTGCTTTTCAGAATCTGTCCCCTGAAAAGCTGCAGTTTCTCATGAACTTTATGGGGCAGGAAAAATCCGGCAGCGCGCGGGATATGATGTCGCTTCTCATGGCATTCTCCGGCAAAGCCAGAAGTCAGGGCATTCAGTTTTCCGGGGAGGAGACTGATTTCATCATCGGACACCTGATGGAATCCATATCTCCCGCGGAAAGACAGAAAGCCAATATGATCTTGTCCATGATGCGAAAAAAATAAGAAGAACTGCATCGCATTTTCAAACCCGGCTCTGAACCATTACGATAATTTCAGAAATGGATCTCCTCCGCCAGCTTCTGCATCTGATAATCCGCATCCGCCATCAGTTCCGCACAGGTCTTCAGGCGCTGATGCATTTCCGGAGTAAACTCCTTATCCTTTTTATAGCGGAGCTGGTGCTCCGTGCTCGCCCAGAAATTCATCGCTATCGTACGAAGCTGGATCTCAATCGGCACCTGGTGCGTTGTATCCGAAAAAAATACCGTGATTTTCACAATCAGATGAAGACTGCGGTACCCGTTCTCCTTGGGGTCCTTGATGTAATCCTTCATCTGCATCAGTTCCACATCCGTCTGGGTGATCAGCATCTGCGCAATCTGGTAGACATCCGTGATAAAAGGGCAGATCACCCGGATCCCGGCAATGTCGTAGATATTGTTCACCATGCTGCTGATGGTCATGGGGAGCCCCCTTTTCTCCATCTTGCTGCGGATGCTCTCCGGTGATTTCAGCCGGCTTTTGATATTCTCAATCGGATTTCTGTCATTACTGTGTTGAAACTCCCGGTCCAGAATCTCCAGCTTGGTCGTCATCTGTCGGATTCCCGCCTCATAGAAAAACATAAAACGGTCAAACTGTGCCGCGTCGTCCACCCGGTCATTCACCTGCGGAAGAAACGCTCCCGATACCGCTTCTTCACTGGTCGCAGCATCATCTATAATATCTTCATAAATCTGGCTCAAATCAAATCACTCCTGTAAAACTTATATTGTGCATCCTTTATAGTGAATGGCAAAGTATTTTTCCGTCCACTGTAACTATACCAATAATCCGTGGCATTTCGGTAAACAAAGAATTAAATATTTCTAAAAACGAGGAACCATAAACCTGTGTCCATGGCTCCTCGTTTTCATATCATTTTCTTTTTGATGTCCTGCGAACGATATTTATATCTCAGGCTTACCTATCCGGCACCGATACTTTCCGGCTTTTCGCTTCACTCGTCCTGCAGTCACGCTTTCTATCATTGATTTACTGCTCTTCCGCTCTCGCCGCAATCTCCTTCTCCTGGATATCGCTGGGCGCCTGTTCATAGCGTGCGAACTCATAAGAGTAGGTACCGCTGCCGCCGGTCATGGAACGAAGATCTGTGTTATATCCAAACAGGGACGCGGTCGGGATATCGGCGACAATTTCCTGCTTGCCGCCCTCCACCGGGTTCATGCCGAGCACACGGCCGCGGCGCTTATTCAGATCGCCCATGATATCGCCGGTGTAGGCATCCGGAACCAGGACCTTCAGGGATGAGATCGGCTCTAAGAGCACCGGAGACGCCTCCATAAATCCTTTCTTGAACGCCTGGATGGAAGCGGTCTTGAACGCCATCTCGGAGGAGTCCACCGGATGGTAAGATCCATCGTAAAGCGTAGCTTTGACGCCGACCACCGGATATCCGGCCAGAGGTCCCTTCTCCACGGCGTCCTGAACACCCTTCTCCACAGCGGGGAAGTAGTTCTTCGGCACCGCGCCGCCGACGACAATCTGCTCAAACACATACGGTGACTCCAGATCGCCGGAAGGCTCGAATGTCATCTTTACATGACCGTACTGTCCGTGTCCGCCGGACTGCTTTTTATACTTGGACTCCACGTCCGCTTTTTTGCGGATGGTCTCGCGGAACGGCACTTTCGGCTGTTCCAGCGTAATCTGTACTTTGTACTTCTCCTGCAGCTTGCTGACCACCACATCGAGCTGCTGATCGCCGATACCGTACAGCAGCGTCTGGCGGTTCTCACTGTCGTTGACCACTTTCAGCGTCAGATCCTCCTGCATCATTTTCTGCAGAGACTGGGAAACTTTGTCCACATCCGCCTTGTTGACCGGCTTGTAAGCCATGTAAGTGTACGGCTTGGAGATAGCTGTCCGGATAAAGGTAACCGGTGTAGCTTTGGTAGACAGCGTATCGGTGGTAACCACTTTATTCAGCTTCGCCAGAGCGCCGATGTCGCCGGCGTGAAGCTCGGAAACTTCCTCCGGCTTGTTGCCGCGAAGGATATATACCTTGCCGATCTTATCATCCATCCCTCTCTCTTCGTTATACAGGACGTCGTCCGTCTTAATAACGCCAGAGGTGACCTTGATCAGAGAATATTTTCCGATAAACGGATCTACAATCGTCTTAAAAATATATGCTGTCTTCGGTTTTGCAAAATTGAAATCCACGTCAAACACTTCGTTTGACTTGGTATTGATTGCCTTGCACTCTTTTTTGTCCGGGCTCGGAAGATACTTTACAATATCATCCAACAGCGTAAAGACGCCGTGCGCATCGATGCCGGCCGCCACGGAAATCGGGACGATGGAGCCGTCCTGCACGCTGACACGGAGTGCCTGACGAATCTCATTATCGGAGAACTCATCGCCTTCAAAATAACGCTCCATATACTCCTCACTGGTCTCCGCAACCGCTTCCACCAGCGTCTCGCGGAGCAGTTCAATATTCGCGTGGGAATAATCCGGCACATCTGTCGGGACGGTATTGCCGTTTCTGTCCCACTTAAACGCTTCCTGGGAAATCAGGTTGATCAGACCAACCAGCTTCTCATTAGCGCGCAGCGGAATGTGGAACGGCGCAATCTTCTTCCCGTAAAGCTCCTGCATATCCTGCACAACCTGACGGAAGCTTGCATTATCGTCATCCATACCGGTCACACAGATCAGACGGGGAAGATGATACTTCTCGCAGATCTCCCAGGCTTTCTGCGTGCCGACCTCGACGCCGGCCTTGCCGTTGATCACGATAATTGCGGCATCGGCAGCCGCGGCTGCTTCCTCCACCTCACCGACAAAATCGAAGAATCCAGGCGTATCCAGGATGTTAATCTTCGTATCGCCCCATTCAATCGGAATTACCGATGTGCTGATAGAAAAACCTCTCTTAATCTCCTCTTTATCATAATCGCTGATGGTATTGCCATCGACTACCTTGCCCATGCGGTTTGTCACGCCTGCAAGATACGCCATCGCTTCTACCAATGTCGTCTTGCCGGCTCCCCCATGACCAAGTATCACAACGTTCCGGATCTTATCCGTGGTGTAAATCTTCATAAGTGTATCCTCCAATATAAAATTCTGTGCGCACAGACGATATCCGTCCCCTGCAACCGCACTCTGTGTACATTCTACTAGAATTCACACATTTTTGCAACTGTTTTTATGCATAATATCTTACTATTCACAAGCGGTTGATTGGTGCTTTTTGTCGTATCAGACAAGAAACTGCTGTTTTTGTCCTTCTGAGACGGACGAATGTAAATGGGAATATATTTACGCCCATCAGCCATCAAAAGACGCACGTGCTTTCACACAGCAACGCTTTTACGCGTAAAAGATTGACATTTTCCCCGAAAAGGCTTATCATCAATACCAGTTTGTAAAAACCTGCGTCTATGCCGCATTGAGCGGCAGCACGGGAAACTTTTTAGGAGGGAAAACTCATGAACCCTGAAAAAATCGGTTTTATCGGCCTCGGCCACATCGGAGGCTCCATCGCAAAAACAATCCGGCGCATTCACCCTGAGATCCAGATGATCGCCTACGATACCTGCGGGGAGACTCTTGCTTCCGCTCTGAAAGAAGGCGTGATCGCAGCGGCCTGCGACGGTGTGACTGATGCTTTCGCCGATTGTGATATTATCTATCTGTGCGCCCCGGTTCTGGACAACAACGACTATGTCCGAAAGCTTTCCGGTATGCTGCACGACAACATGCTCCTGACCGATGTGGGCAGCGTCAAAAACAAGATTCATGAGAATATCAGCCTCTACCCCCAGCTGGAAAAGCATTTTATCGGCGGGCATCCCATGTGCGGCACAGAGCACACCGGCTACGAATTTTCCACGCCGCACCTTCTGGAAAACGCCTACTATATGCTGACACCGACGGATACCGTCTCCCACTCGAAAGTCATGGAGTTTGAGGCTTTCATCCGCAGCATCGGCGCTATCCCGCTGGTTCTGGACTATAAAAAGCACGATTTTTCCGTGGGCTCCATCAGCCACCTTCCCACAGTCATCGCTTCCACGCTGGTAAACCTGGTCAAGGATCTGGACGACGACAGAGAGACACTGCGCACGATCGCAGCCGGCGGATTCAAAGATATCACACGCGTGGCCTCCTCCGACCCCGTCATGTGGGAGAATATCTGCATTGCAAACCGGGATCAGATACTGGACCTCATCGATTCTTACGTACAGGCCATGGAACACACCCGCGACACCATCGCCGGCGGAGATGAAACTGAGATTCGTAATTTCTTCAGCTCAGCGAAGGAATACCGCGACTCCTTTAATATCTCCCGCGGCGCACTCCGTCCGGTATACCAGTTGTTCCTGGATCTGATCGACGAGGCCGGCGGTATCGCCACCATCGCCACGATACTGGCGACCAACATGATCAGCATCAAGAACATCGGCATCATTCACAACCGGGAGTTCCAGCAGGGCGTGCTTCAGGTGGAATTTTATGACCAGCCCTCTTATGACAAGGCTGTGACGCTGCTGCAGCGCCACCACTACACTATTTACGAAAAATAAATATTTTGCTTGCAATCTGACAGGATTTCCTTTATGATATCTGTCAGAGAGTATTTCTCATCCATGAAAATCGATCTATACAGAAACGTCAGGATACGATAAACAAAACATGGATGATGGTAAAATCTTATATTTTCAGGAGACATAGCTCAGCTGGGAGAGCATTTGCTTGACGTGTAAAAGGTCGCAGGTTCGAGTCCTGTTGTCTCCACTCAAAAACTTAGGAGAATCAAGGGTTTCAGCACTCTTTGTTTGATTACCTTTGATTACTTTTATTCAACAAGCGCTAATCTCTGTCGAAATTCGAAGATGGCGCTTATTGTTTTATTATAACAGATTAAGAAAAGGAAAGGGGATCCTTGTCATGATGTATCAATTTATGACACTTGCCGGCAAAACAGAAGTGGTTCATTCCGATACTTACGAGAAGGATGGTATCGAAACCGTGAAAGTTTATTTTGAGAAGCCTGTCTTTGGAGGATTCCAGTCGGCGGAATGTTATCTGCCATCCTATGAATGGAAAAATGTAGATGGCTTTTCTTTGGAAGATATTAAATATTTTCAGGAGTACCTGGAATCTGTAGCGCACATCATAATCCGCCTTGCCAGGGAAGGGGGCTTTGATAATGCCGCAAATTTTTAAAATAGGTTCATATCTTGTGTATTTCTGGTCAAACGAGAATAAGCCTCTTGAGCCTGTTCACGTACATGTATCCGAAGGGGTGCCAACAGAAAATGCCACAAAAATATGGCTCACAAAAAGTGGGAAATGTTTGCTCTGTAATAATAATTCCCACATTCCCCAAAGAAAACTGCGGAACATTATGGATATTCTGGAGGCACGCCATTCTGAAATTGAGAAAAAATGGTATGGCTATTTTAAAGAGATACGCTATTATTGTTGAACATCACACCCTGTCAATCGCCATGAGATCCGCAAACCGGATCGTCCTGATCAGAACTCCTTTTCCATCTGTATCTTCTGCTTCTATCCGAAGCACCCGGCTGACAGAATCCACTCCGCGCACGATCCCCGACAACTCAAGATAATATCCCATATCCTCCTCACCGTGATCCGGCTCGAAATACGTGAGAGTGATATCCATCCCCTTTTGTATCCGCGAAAGCCTGTCAGAAAGTAGCTCCGTTTCTTCCTCAGATAGTTCCACCCGCGGGATGCGAAGCAACTTTCCGGTTTCTTCCTGAAGACGGTCCCCATGCCCTCTCAGCGCCGCAAACGGCGCAAAGATCTTTGCACGGTCTTCCAGGGACATCCGCGGATGCCGGATAAAAAAATCCGGATCGCTGTCCCACGATTTATCGATAATATCGCTGTATCTTTCTTCCGCTGACATAATATCACTTTCCCAAACATTTCAATACGCGCCTGTGAAGCTGGAACTCTACTCACATAAGTAAAACCATTTTCACAAAAAAATCATCTCTGATGTTCTTTCCCCTGATAGGTCTCCACAAACCAGCGCCCGACGCGGCTGCGGCTCAGATGCGGATCCGTGCGCTCGAAATACAGATGCGTCTCTCTCCCATTGATGATCACCGTATAGCAGTCGCCGGATAAATGCAGTCCGACGGTATCCGCAGGGCGGAAATCCTTCACCTTATCGATTCGAAAGGTACGCCCGTCCTGCCATGTGACAGACCGGGGCTGTACGTAGCCGGTCGGATCAAAATCAGAGTTTACTGCGACATATACTCTTTCCAGATGCGGATGTAATCTCTGCGCTTTGGGGTGCATATGGTCCTGGCGCCTCCTTTCTTATCAGATACCCCTATTATATACGAACATCTGTTCGATTGCAATAGTCTGATAAAATTTCCAGGAGACATCTATGGTTAGCCAGTCCGTAAACGCAACACTCTCCGCATAATGCACACAAAATGCCATTCATTTCTATCGCTCCGGCTCTTCCCCTGCCCGGTGTCCGCCGATACTTCTATTGCGCTGCCGTCCGGTCGCGCCTTCCTCAAAGTTTGTTCCCTTTAAAACTGCATTTTTGCCATAGCGATTTTTAATCGATACGATGGCCTCCTGCAGTTTTTTTCCTTTTCCTGCTTCCGGACATCCGTAAACAGATCCAGCTGCGTAATCCCCTCGTCCTCTGTCACATGGCCGGCAGCAATCGTAATCCGGCGGATCGTAAACCGCGGGTCGGCAATCCGCTCAAAAATTTCTACCGCGGCGGGAATAATCTGTGACCCGAGGTTCGTGGGAGCCAGGCGGGCGCTTCCGTGAGCCGGCCTGGGAACGAATCTGCCGTAATGGTCGGACTTCGTAGCGCCTGTACAGACCCCTTTATCCACATTTTCCCGATCATATCCGATATCCAGAGTGATGGAATCTGTAACCAGTTTTTTATTTACCAGCTGCATGACAATATTGTCCGCCATCTCCCGTACGATAATTCCTGCTTTCTCATAGGTGTACGGCTCCGGCAGCATCTGCCCTTCGGAGATGCTGTTGTTTTCCGACTTATAATTTTTAATCTGCTCCATCCGGACAGGCTCAATTCCCCAGGCATGGTCGAGAAGAATCTCTGCATCAATACCAAAGGTCTTATAAAACCATTCCGGGTTAACCAGCGACTCCCGCGCTACATCTCCCATCGTATGCAGGCAGTGCTGCTCCAGCTTCCGGGCTGTGGCGGAACCCACACGCCAGAAATCGGTGAGCGGTCTGTGCCCCCACAATTTTGTCCGGTATGAACGCTCATTCAGCTCCGCAATCCGCACGCCATCTTTATCAGACGGAACATGCTTGGCCACGATATCCATGGCAATCTTTGCCAGATACAGATTCGTCCCGATCCCGCCGGTAGCCGTGATCCCCGTGGCGTAAAGTACCTCCCGGATCATACTCATACACAACTCATGCGCCGTCATATGATAGGTATTCAGGTAGGCCGTAGCATCAATGAACACTTCGTCGATACTATATGCAAAAATATCCTCCGGCGCGACATACTGCAGATAAATCGAATAGATCTGCGCAGAAGTTTCCACATACCGCGCCATCCTCGGCGGTGCAACGAGATAGGAAAGCTCCAGAAACGGATTCTGTTCCAGCGCCTCAGCGTCATAAGAGGCGGAGGTAAATACCGCCTGTGGGTTCTTCGTCAGAGCGCGAATTCTGTTTAAGCGCTGGGCATTGACCTCGTTTACCCTCTGCACCACCTCGAACAGGCGGGGACGCCCCGGAATGCCATGCGCTTTCAGGGACGGAGAGACAGCAAGGCAGATCGTCTTCTCCGTACGTGACTCATCCGCCACGACCAGGTTGGTTTTCAACGGATCGAGATGGCGGTCCGCGCACTCACAGCTGGCAAAATATGATTTTAAGTCAATTGCAAAATAATAGCGCTCCACCCGCTCTGCCTCCATAACACGCAGAAGCCCCCAGAGACAGCATCCTCTGGGGGCGTTTTGTCCTCATAAGCCCTCTCAGCTTTCATTTGACTGATATCTTCGTATATTATATGAAAAAATCAATCGTTTATATTACATATTTTGAGAATTAGCCTATACAATCAGCATAACGTCACCAAAAGAGAAGAATCTGTATTTGGCGTTCACCGCCTCCTCATATGCCGCCAGCACATGCTCTCTCCCCGCCAGTGCGGACACCAGCATGAGCAGCGTGGACTCGGGCAGGTGGAAGTTCGTGATCAGGCAATCCAGCACTTTAAACTGATAGCCCGGATAGATGAAAATATCCGTCCACCCGCTGCCGGGGCGAACACGGCCGTCCTCCCCTGCCGCCGACTCAATCGTGCGGCAGCTGGTCGTTCCCACACAGATAATCCTTCCGCCGGCCGCTTTGGTCTCATTGATTATTCCCGCCGCTTCCTCCGTAACCTGATAGAATTCCGAATGCATATGGTGATCAAGGACGTTATCCACCTTGACCGGACGAAACGTGCCCAGGCCGACATGGAGTGTCACCTCCGCAATACTCACACCCATCTCCCGCACCTGGCGGAGCAGTTCCGGCGTAAAATGCAGTCCCGCCGTGGGCGCAGCTGCGGATCCCTCATATTTGGCGTACACCGTCTGATACCGGTTTTTATCCTTCAGCTGATGTGTGATGTAGGGAGGCAGAGGCATCTGTCCCAACTGATCCAGGATTTCCTCGAAAATCCCCTCATAGGTAAACTGAATCAGGCGGTTTCCTTCCTCCACAATATCGACGACCTCCCCGGTCAGAAGACCGCCGCCGAAGATAATTTTTGTCCCGACCTTCGCCTTTTTTCCGGGTTTTACCAGTGTCTCCCAGATATCATGCTCTTTCCGCTTCAGCAGGAGAATCTCAATACTGGCGCCGGTGCCCTCCCGCTCGCCGTAAAGGCGTGCGGGAATCACCTTCGTATTATTCAGCACCAGGCAGTCACCCGGCTGCAGGTAATCGACAATCCGCTTAAATACCGTATGTGTGGTCTCTCCGGTCTCCCTGTCGAGCACCAGCAGACGGGAAGCGGAGCGATCCGCCAGTGGATCCTGCGCGATCTGCTCCTGCGGCAGGTCAAAGTAAAAATCACTTGTCTTCATAACGCTACTCTCTCAACTCGATTCCCATACGATCCAGTCCGTTCATGATTTTTTTCATCACGGAGGTGATATCACTCTCCTCCAGCGTCCGGTCTTTCAGGCGAAACGTCAGCTTGTATGCCAGCGATTTGAATCCTGCCTTGATCTGGGATCCCTGATAAATATCAAAGAGTTCGCAGGACTCCAGCATCTTTCCGCCGCGCTGCACAAAAATTGCCTCGATCTCACCGGCCAGAACATGCTCCGGCACGACCAGGGAAAGGTCACGGCTTACCGCCGGGAAACGGGCAATGCCCTCATATTTCTGATCAAACGCCGCCCTCTTTACGATTTCCGGCATATCCACCACCGCAAGATAAACGCGTTCTTTGATTCCGTAAGACGCTGCGACCGTCGGATGCACCTCGCCCAGGTAAGCGACACAGGTCTTATCATAGATTACAATGGCCTGGCGCCCCGGATGCAGGAACGGGATCCCTGCGTTCGGATCATAAGTCGGCCGCTTTTTCATACCGACCGCCGCAAAGATTTCCTCAATCACGCCTTTCATCGTATAGAAATCGCCCTCGCCGTAAAACCCGAACGTCAGCGTCATCCGCTCCTCCGGCAGTTCCGTCATGGGAACCTGCTTCGGCAGATAGACATTGCCCAGTTCATACAGGCGGACGTTTTTATTTCTGCGGTTAAAATTGGTCGACAGGGAAGTCAGCATCCCATTGACCGGCTGCGTCTTCATGATACTGAAATCCTCACCCAGCGGGTTCGAGATTGTCACGGTATCGCGCAGCCTGCTGTCCTGCGGAATCAGGAGTTTGTCGAACACTTTCGGGCTCTCAAAGGAGTAGGTCATTCCCTGGGAAAAACCGCAGTACTGCGCCACATTGCTGACGATGGACTCAATGCGGAGCTTATAGGAAAGCTTGCCCGCCGTGGTGGAATGCGGCAAAGTAGTGGGAATATTTTTGTAACCGTAAAACCGCGCAACCTCCTCCGCGATATCCGCATCACGCAGCAGATCCTGACGCCAGGTCGGCACGATGACTTCCTTCGTCTCCTCGTCAAAGCCCAGGTCAATCTTCTTCAGATAACCGATCATGGTTTCCGCGGAGATATCTGTACCCAGCAGATGGTTGATCCAGTCCGCGTCAAACGGGATCCGGCTCTCTGTCCGCGGGGACGGATACACGTCCACCACACCGCCGACCACTTCACCGGCACCGAGCTCCTCCACAAGCTGGCAGGCGCGGTTCATAGCCTCGATGGCGTTATTCGGATCCAGTCCCTTCTCAAACTTGGCGGAAGCATCCGTCCGCAGTCCCACCTTGCGGCTGGAAAGACGGATGTTGGTTCCGTCAAAGCAGGCCGCCTCGAAAAGCATCGTGTGCACATCGTCCGTGATCATGGAATTCTCACCGCCCATGATACCGGCGATACCGACAGCCTTTTCCCCGTCACAGATCATCAGCACGGAATCATCCAGCGTGCGCTCCTGCCCGTCCAGAGTGACAAAAGTCTCCCCGTCTTTCGCGCGGCGCACGCGAATCTCATGTCCCGCGATGGTATCCAGGTCATACGCGTGCATGGGCTGCCCATACTCTTCCATCACATAGTTTGTGATGTCGACGATATTATTGATCGGACGGATTCCGTGAGCCGCAAGCCTGCGCTGCATCCACTCCGGCGAAGGCGCCAGTTTAATATTTTTTACCACGCGCGCCGTGTAGCGGGAGCAGAGGTCACCATCCTCCACGGTAACTTTGATATAATCGTTGACATCCTCATCGTTGCCCGTCTCCGTAACCACCGGCGGCACGAACTCTTTGTCAAACGTGGCTGCCGCCTCCCTGGCAATGCCGAGAACGGAAAAGCAGTCGACACGGTTGGAAGTGATCTCATACTCGATCACCGCATCGTCCAGGCCGAGGTATTCCACCGCGCTCCCGCCCACCGGGGCATCCTCCGGCAGAATATAGAGGCCATCCTCCGCCGCATCCGGGTACATATCCGTGGTGGAACCGAGCTCCTCGATGGAGCACATCATGCCGTAGGAATCCACGCCCCGGAGCTTCCCGGCCTTGATTTTGACACCGCCGGGGGCAGCTTTTCCGTCGGAATGAGTCGCCGCCACACTCCCGCCGTCCAGGACAACAATTACCTTCGCACCGGCAAACACATTGGGCGCGCCGGTGACAATCTGCACCGTCTCTGTCCCGACATCCACCTGACAGATCACCAGTTTATCCGCATTCGGGTGAGGATCCACGGACAGCACGTGACCGATCACGATCTTGTCCAGATTCTCATCCAGCCGTTGAAATCCTTCTCCCTTGGAACCGGACAGAGTCATGGCATCCATGTACTCCTGCGGTCCCACATTTAAATCCGGCACATAGGCCTTTATCCATTTTAAAGATGTAACCATGGTAGTCTCCTTCTAAAATTGATTTAAAAATCTGATATCATTCTCATAGAGCAGCCGCATATCATCGATCTCGTATTTCAGCAGCGTGATCCGCTCCAGCCCCACACCGAACGCAAAACCGGTGTATTCTTTCGGATCGATGTGACTCATTTCCAACACGTGCGGATGCACCATGCCGCAGCCAAGGATTTCAATCCATCCCTCTCCCTTACAGAAACGGCATCCTTTACCGCCGCACTTAAAGCAGGAGACATCCAGTTCCGCGCTGGGCTCTGTAAACGGGAAATGATGCGGGCGGAACTTTACTTTCACTTCCGGTCCGAAAAACTCATGAGCAAAAGCTTCCAGCGTACCCTTCAGATCGGAAAATGTGATGTTTTTATCTACAACCAGTCCCTCCACCTGATGGAATGTCGGGGAGTGTGTCGCGTCCACCTCATCCGCGCGGAACACTCTGCCCGGCGCGATCATGCGGATCGGCAGCCTGCCCTCCTCCATGATACGGATCTGCACGGAAGAAGTCTGTGTCCGCAGCAGGATATCGTTGCCGACATAGAACTTGGCCTGCTCATCCTTGGCCGGATGGTTGGCGGGGATATTCAGCGCCTCGAAATTGTAGTAGTCATACTCCACCTCAGGGCCTTCCACCACCTCATAGCCCATGCCGACGAAAATCCGCTCCAGCTCATCCAGGACGACCATATTGGGATGGCGGTGTCCGACCTTGTTTTTTTTCGCGGGAAGGGTCACGTCGATGACTTCCTCTTTCAGCTTTTTCTCCAGGAGGAGCGCTTCCATCTGCTGTTTCTTCTCCTCCAGAGCGTTTTCGATAGCTGCGCGGGTTTCATTGACCATCTGCCCCACCAGAGGGCGCTCCTCGGGAGCTACATTTTTCATGCCCTTTAAGACGGCCGTCAGCTCCCCTTTTTTCCCGAGAACAGCGACTCTGACCTCATTCAATCTGGCCAGGCCGTCAGAACCGGCGATGTCACTGAGAGCTTTCTCCCGGATTTGTCTTAACTTCTCTTTCATTCTGATTCTCCTCTCGTTTTCCCTGTCAGACAGAGAAATTATCTTATTTCGTTCCGGCAGTGTCCGGGATAACTTCTTCTCCATTTCCTCCAAAAAAAGAAAAACTTCATCCTCAACAGGGACGAAGTTACATTCCGCGGTACCACCCGGCTTTCCGGTATCCATGCCTCCATTGATAAGACAGCATCAACCGGACTCTTGCATGCGTAACGTGCATGGCGACGTCTGATCCTACTTTTCTCCGACAGAGTTCAGATCAGCAGCTCCGATGGGAAATTCAGCAAATCTCATTCCTTAGGTATACTCTCAGCGCATACATATACCCTCTCTGTAATCCGAGCATCCGCCTACTGACATCTTCACAGCCTTTTCTTATTCTATCAAGCGGTTCCGGCATAGAATCCCTTTCCCGCTCAAACTGTCAACTATTTTAACACGGCTTTTTTTCTACATCAAGCCCCTTTTCAACAAATTTACCCTATAAACCCAGAATATTTTCGCTTATTGTTAATTCTCCCACGATTTTCCCACAGCAAACTCAGTGTTCTTTCTTCTTCTGCCGTTTCTGTTTTAAATATATCTTCAGCTCAATAAAAATCAGTTCAAACGAAGAATTAATTTCCCCGCAAACCAGAAAAATATACATGGCAAAGTAAAGCCAGAACATAATCAGCACCAGGGATGTCAGGCTTCCATACAGAGAAAATCCATTAAAATAATTGATATAAATGGAGACACCAAACGTAAAAATATACCAGGCCGCGGTACAGCCGACCGCCCCTACCAGCTGGCTGCGAAAGGTAGCTTTCCTGTTCGGAATCGCCTTGTAAACGACGACAAAAATTCCGGTCAGCGCAAAAAAGAGAATCAGCAGCCGCAGCTTTAAAATGACTTCTGTCACCACAGCCACAAAAGGCGCGTACTCCACCAGAACCTCCTGAATCTCCCGGCCGAACATCAGCAGGATCATCAGAAGCAGAATAGCAATGATCAGCGCAAAAGTCTCAAACATGGCCCTCAGCCGGAGGATAAACCAGTTTCTGGTCTCTTCAATCTCATAAACTTTGTTCAGGGCATACCGCAGACTCTGGATCGTTTTTGCCGCGGAATAGACTGCAAAGATTAACGAAACCACCAGAACACCGCCGGTGTTATGATAAACCTCATCCACGATTGAAATCACAGCAGACGACATATATCCGGGACTGACCAGGTCAATCGCTGTCAGAAGCAGGGATTCCGTAACCGGTGTGTAGCGGATCAGAGAAACCAGAACCAGTAAAAACGGGATGATGGACATAATCAGAAACAGCGCCGCCTGCCCCGCATAGGCGCCGATATCATCTTCCTTCACTTTTCTTAAGATGTGCAAAACAATCTGACACATCCTGTCTCTCCTTCATACCATATATTGATATTGACCAGGCAACTGCAAAACTGCTTATGTTGCAGTATTAAAATATTGACTGGAAAGCTGCCCGTAGAACAATATCATTTTTTCCGGTATGTAGCAAGTGTTTTTTTCTTTGAAACATTCCGCAAATGCTCCTTCACTCCACCCCGCCGATTTCCGTCCCCGGGAAAAATTTTTCCAGGATCTCCTCACAACTCTTCCCTGCCCGCGCCATGCCGTCCGCCCCGTACTGGCTCATTCCGATGCCGTGTCCGAGACCGCCTCCATATACACGACAGGTTCCATCATTTGCGCAGTCAAGGGAAATAGCCGCGCTGGGCAGCATATCCAGAGTATACACCGAATCCCCGTTTTTATCCGTAAGTTCCGTCATCGCCAATCCCAGAATGGTCCGAATGGTATTTTCATGGCAAACATCCGCAAATCCGCCGGCAAATATAATCCGCAGATCAGTCACGACTCCGGACGAATTGCGCTCTGCCACAGACATGGTGACGTATTCCCCGAGACCGTCCGTGTCGATCAGAGTCTCGCCAGCGCTATCTGAGAGTGCAACCTTCGACGAACCCTTTTTCTGTTCTGCTGCCAGCGCCTGCTTCACTTCCTCCTGCGCGGATGCCATATCCAGCTTCGCCTCCCATCGGAAATACCGGCTTGAAGCGTCGTATGCATCCACCTCCGTATCTCTCAGGAAGGAATCAAAATCCACTCCAGCCTCTTCTCCGTCTTCCTCACTGCTCAGAGCTCCTTCATTTCCATTTTCATCATTTTCCTCCCCGGACACAGCAACATACGCATCCGCCCCGCTCAGAAGTGAAATCCCCGTCAGATACGGAATCTCCGCGGCCTGCCAGACTTCCATTCCCGAAGTATACCCGCAGGATGTGGAAAAATAATAGATTGTCGCCAGAAACCCCTGGTATTCCAGAACCATGCCGCGGGTTGCCTCCACCGCCGCCGCTGCCTTTTCATTTTCTTTAGACGGAAGATAGACCTGGCAGTCCGTCGTATCATTGATATCAGCATTATATTCCGCATATCCGCTTTTCGCTACCAGATAGCAGGCATATGTGCGGGCACAGACAGCCTGCGCTTTCAGCGCTTCCCCGGCAAAACTTTCCGGCATTTCCCCCGGCACCACACCATAAAGATACTCTTCCAGATCCGCCTCGTTCACAATCCAGATCCCACTCTCATTCCGATACAGATGAAAACTGCCTCTGTACCAGGAGGAAACAGCACTTCCCTCTTCATTGACAACACAGATTTTTCCGTCTTCAGAAGCCTCTGCGACAAGTTCATTCACCTCCCATTCATCCATCAGGCTTGCACATTCTGTCACGTCATCCGCATCCGCCTCATAGGTATGATCTCCGCCACTGATCTGCAGCGGCTGAGAGCCCTTAATCCTCACATTATCCCGATACACCGACTCATTGTTATCCTGCGTCAGCAAAACGCGCACCGTATCCGGTACACTGACCTCTATAAACATATCCGGCTCTTCCGATGCCGTACCATCAGCCTCCGCCTCTTCCGTGCCGGCCCGCAGCCCCAGCAAAAGATTTCCGCTTATGTAGACTTCATAGGTTTCCCCATAGACAAAATTCACGCTGGCCGGATCGCAGTCATAGTTTCCGCTGTCCGCCATGACACGGTTCTCGTCTGCAAGCATTCCCAAGTACTGTATCGTGACAACCTGCACCTGATCGCTCATTCCAAGGTACTCCGCCATTTCTTCATAGATCACACACCATTTCCGGCGGGAAAGCTCTTCCTCATCCTCAAAAGATACCTCTGCATGCAGTGTCTCCGCAAAAGAGTCCAATTCCAGAAAATCCAGAATCAGATCCACATCAGCGCCTGTCAGATATGTACCCATGTCCGTCAAAAGCCACGCTCTGGTCTCCGCCGGAGAAAATGACAGAAGCTGAAGGTATCCGGCCAGTTCAGCAGTCAGAACCCTCTCTTCTTCCCGTTTCTCCTGCTCTGCGCTTTTATTCGTCAGATACCCGACTTCCAAACTCAGAACCACACAGAACAAAAGCAGCAAAAACAGTCTCACACGAATCTTTGTCCTTATTTTTCTTTCCCGAAAAACACCATATGTCCTATACTTTCTAAAACGCTTCCCGCCCCTGCTCAACCTTGAAATACTCCTTTTTGCAGATTAAATCTTACTACCAAAAACAGTCAATTCAATTACTCGCTTGGCCTATGTATGCAGAAAAAGCAGCTGCACAAAGCAGCTGCCTTTCTCATTCGTACTTTATCGATTTATCTTTCGCAGAAAATCATCTTTTGCAGATCAGTACTTTTATCCTCTGTATCTTCGATCTTTATCATCTGTAATTCCCAAAGTGCCGTACCCGCGATTTTGACGCCCAGCAAAAAGTGCCAGGTGGGTGTCCGCAATATGGCTTCTGCCTTCCGCTGATACGAGGCGGCCTGACATCCGTCATACGATGTAGGAGTCCCATAAACGTAAATGTAGGTTCAAAAAAGCAAGGCTCTCGTACACCCCAGGAATTACATCTGAGATGATTATACTCTATGAAGTGCCAGTTCGTCAATAAACATTCGCAAAACATCCACTAACAAAAAAATTCCAACAAA
>JAJQAD010000045.1 GCA_021204005.1 Clostridiales bacterium | reverse complement strand
AAACAAATATGTAATAATCAGCGTTTCCACCACCAGCGCCACCAACATCAGCACCGGGCTTTTAAAAACACGGTAATTAATACCGCTCAGAGAGATACTCCTGCTTCCCAGCTTTGTGTAAATCAGAGTGCGCAGGCCGTTTAAAACCATCATAAATACCAGGGATGATACAATAGGATTGATCTTCAGAAGTTCCCCGGTTGCCCCGTTTACTGCGCCGATGCCTATGGCAATCACAACGGACAGCGCGATACCGGGAACCAGTGAACCGGTCAGATTCCCTAACAGCACCATAAGCGTAGCGTATAATCCCACCTGCCCTCCGATACTGATATCAATTGTATTCAGCGAATACACAAATACCGCTCCCACAGACATCAGTGCGATCACGATCACATCCGCCATCAGCGAGGACAATTTTGTCACCGTCCAGATTTCCGGAGCCAGGATAGAAAAGATGATGATACATACTGCCAGCCCGCCATAGGCGGCCAGATTTCCCAGATTTCCTTTTATTTTTTTAGTCATTTTTCCGCCTCCTAAATCATGTATTCAATGATGTCTGTCTGCTTCAGATCCGGGCTTCTCTCAAATTCCGCAGTCACTTTAAAATCCTTCATAATCACCAGTTTATCCGCCATCCCCACAAGCTCCGACAACTCTTCCGATATCATCAGGATGGCTTTTCCTTCTTTTTTCATCTCCTCGATCAGGGCATACATAGACTGTTTCACACCAATATCCACGCCTCGCGTAGGACAATCCATAATGATCACATCCGACCCTTTGGCCGTCCACTTTGCAAAGGATACTTTCTGCTTGTTTCCGCCGGACAAAGTATTGACCCACTGCTTTCCGCTGCCGCATTTGATGCGGAAAGCTTCAATCTGCTCATCTGACAGTGTCTTCTCCTTTTTCGGACTGATATAGGTCTTTGACTCCAGCGCAGAGAGGGACGGCAACACAATATTATCCTGAATAGATCCATCCAGGATCAGCGCCTCGTTATCTCTGTTTTTCGAGATATAACCGATTCCACTCTGGATTGCCTGCAACGGGGTTTTGATCTGGTGACCTCCGCAGAGGACCTGCCCGTCCTGCAGTTTTTCCAGGCCATAAGCAATCCTCCCGACTTCATGCATGCCGCACCCCGACAAACCGCCAAAACCCAGGATTTCTCCCTTATGCAAAACCAGACTGAAATCCTGGATTAACCCCGCTGTTACATGCTTCAGTTCCAACGCCACCGTATCCTCATGGGAAGAGTCATAATCTTCACGATAATACTTCTCCCCGATCTCACGCCCAACCATCAGGTAACGAATCTGCTTCGCGGCGCCCGGCGCACGGATTTCATCGTAATCCAGCTCGCCCACGATATCGCCATCTCGCAGCACCGTAAGGACGGAACAGTGTTCCAGTATCTCGTCCATATCATGGGAAACAAATACCACAGTCTTGTTTTCCTCTTCCGCCATGCGGTGAATCAGTTTGTATAAAATCTGTCTGCCTTCCAGGGATAACGCCGTCGTTGTCTCATCCACCACCAGGATTTTTGTCTCCTCATTGACACAGCGCACCAGTTCAATCAGCTTCCGCTCCTCAAATGTGTACTGGTCAATCATATGCCGACCCTTGATATGACCAATACCAAACCGCTCCAGAACCTCATCTGCCGCACGATACATTTTCTGCATATTAATGATTCCCATTTTAGAAAATTCCCGTTCGCGGCCGGCAAAAATATTCTGCGCCACCGTAACTCCCGGAATCGTATTCGCCTCCTGCAGAATCATGGAAATTCCTGCCGCCTGCGCTTCCACCATATTTGCCGGGTTCCATGGTTTCCCCTGATAAATCATCGTCCCCTTCGTCGCACTCTGCATTCCCGATGCGATGGACATGATGGTAGATTTCCCGGAACCATTTTCGCCCACAAGGCCCCGGATTTCTCCCTCCCGCAAGGTGAGGCTTACATTCTTCAGCGCAATGGTCTGCCCAAATGCCTTGTGCATATTCTGCACTTCAAAAACAATTTTTCCCTGCTCCATTCCTGCTCTCCTCTCTTTTCCCCGTCTCCACATTGTTTCCATTCTTGCCATCCAGAAAACAGTGTGGTATATTTGTTTTGTATATTTTTTATGTATTTTGATATTTTGTACACAAAACCTTTCTATTTCGACGGTTATTTGTTTATATTGTAAATATTACTGAATCTCTCCGAATAGAACAATGTGCTATCATCACCATATAGAGTAGTTTTTTTTGACTTTCACATAGGAAAAAGGAGATAAGAAAATATGTCATCCAACGCAGTACAGAATTTATCAGAAAGTATTTGCCAACGCATCGAAAAATATGACCGCCTCTCCGAACTGGAGCAGATTTTTTATAATATTCATCAACAGCCTTCTCCCGGAGAACGGCAGAAGATGCTGGATTTTTATATGAACAGCATCACAGATGAGACAGTACAGAAAATGTTTCAGGGAATCACCGGCATGTCAGGCAGCATTCCGGAGGAAGCATTTTTCCACGACAATGAAAATATTTTTATCAACATCCACCCACGCTATATGCCTGCATCCGAACACAGCCATGAATTTTTTGAGATTATGTTTATGATGCGGGGGCAGATCCAGCAATCCATCAACGGTCTTACCGTATCACTCAGTCCCGGTGATATATGCTTCGTCTCTCCCTTTGCTTCCCACAATCCCGAAATCTATGACGAGGACACACTTCTGGTTAATATTCTTCTCCGGAAGAAAACCCTGCAATCGACATTCTCCAGCTGTCTTTTAGAGCAGGATGTGATTGCCACATTTTTCACAAGAATTTTATGCGGTAAAACTTATCAGCCATTTCTGCTCTGGCACACCAGGAACGATACTAACATATGGCATCTGATTTTGAATATGCTGGATTGCCAGGATGTCCCGAATGCATTCACAGACAGACTGTTGCACACCATGGTGGAACAGTTGTTCATCTATCTGCTGCGCGATCATGGAACCGACTTCTCCACAGGAACATTTCAGAAAAAAGACGATCAGAATATCCTGACTATTATAAAATATGCCCAGTCCAATTACACCACCATTACACTGGAGGAACTGGCCAGGCATTTCAATTACAATCAGGCATATCTGTCCCGGATGCTGAAAAATTATCTGGGATGTTCTTTTTCCAGATATTTCATTGATCTGCGTTTAAAAAATGCAGCAAAGCTACTGGAAGAGACACAGCTTCCCGTCTCTGACGTATTATTGCGCGTGGGATACTCGGACAAGACCCACTTTTACCGCTCTTTTCAGAAAAAATATGAAATGACGCCCCAGGCGTATCGGAAAAAATTTCAACAGCTATCTTCGGACTGATATGAGTTGAACATAGCAGATCGGACCCTGGCGAAACCAGCAGCATAAAATTTTGGAGCAGGCTCATCGCCTGCTCCGCTTTTACCAAAATTGTTTTTTCTTTCTTCCCTGCCAAACCAGCTTCAGGTGCGCGATCGCACCCTGATAGTCCGCCTGTTCCTCCAGAATTTCGCACAGCAACTCCTCTGCCTTCTTCCTGTTTCCAAGTCCGAACTCACCCAGGGTTCTCAGATAATTACAGTAGAGCCGGTTTCTCAGCGCGATATCCTCCTGATATACTTCAATCTCCGGCAGCGACACCGCGAAAAAGTCGTACTCCACTTCGTCCATAAAATGTTTTTCCCCGTAAGTAACCAGGCGGGAAAATGCCTCCTGCGCAGCCGTCTCTCTCCCCAGCGCCCGCTTTGCAAGCCCCTGGTAAAAAATGTAGTCAGAGGGCTGATCGTTATAGTACAGCACCGGTTCCGGCTCCTGCGGTCCGGCAGCTGCCCGCTCAAGATATTCCAGGGATTTTTCCTCATCACCCAGCATGTGGTATGCCAATCCCATGTAATAGTGCGCCTGGTTGTCCGGCACATTGGGGAGCTTTCCCTCCCCCAGATTCACCGGATAATGCAGGGACGCTTCCAGCCGCTCCAGCGCTTCCCGATACCTGCTGTGTTCGATATCATCTGCCGCAAGTTGAATCAGAGCATATCGATACTGGCTGCTGACCTTTCCCTCGCCGCCCTCCCAGGGATGGAATTGACGGGAAGAAAGGCTTTCCAATGCTGTCTCATATTTCCCCTCACAATTCAGCAGTGTGACCCATCGCAGGAAAAGATCATCCCGCTGCGCAACCTGTTCCCAGTGCATCTCCATGATCGCAAGGCGCTCCCCCACCGGACGGTTCGCCCTGGCCAGGAGCTGGTCATATTCCAGCCACAGACGGGGATATCCCGCATCCAGTTCACAGGCTTTCTCCATGGCACGCAGTGCTTTTTCTGTATTATTTTCTTTATAATAGGCGATCGACAGATTCCTGTGAGCCACGGCCAAATCCTGTTTTTCAGCCACGGCCGTCTCCCAATGTTCCACGGCGGCGGCATACTGTTTTTTATCACAGAGCAGGATTCCCAGATAATAGTGCGCCATGGGCGCCGTCCCCAACGCGGAGACAGCGCTGTTTAAAATCGCAATTTCCTCCACCCGGTTCGGGAAAATGCAATCCGGCCGCATCGCCTCCGCCGTCTCATAACATTCCGCTGCAGAGCGCCTCCGTTCCATGCGGCTCAGGACATAACCCTGATAATACAGGCACAGAGGATTCTGCTCCGGGGAGATCTGTAAGATATCCAGCGCCTCCTCATACAACCCGGCCTGCATGTAGTCCAGGGAAAGCGCCAGATAGTTATGCGCCTGGTCCCGCATGAGGCTGACCCAGGCCGCACGGCCGGCATTTTCCATATCGGATTCACTGCAGGCATCGGCCAACATTTCCTCATATCGGCAGCCCATGTTAAGCGGGTCAATCTCCAGACTCTCCTCTAAGAATCTCTTCGACGGCCGCCCCAGCCTGCGCAGCATCGCTGCTTTCATCGTCCGCGCCTTATCACTGTGCCAGTTCCGCAGCAGAGATTTTTCCGTAAAATCCAGCGCCGCCTCAAGATTACCTCTTCGCGCCTCCAGGCAGGCCAACCGACAAAAAGCTGCGCTCTGGGTCTCAGCGCTCCAGGCTGCCTTATAAAAAGCATCGTATGCCGCGTCCGACTGCCCGTCCGCATCCAGCGCCAGCCCAAGGTTAAAATAAACTTCCCCCATGTAGGGATTCGGATTTCTACGGGTCTGTTTTTTGATTGCCGCCTCAAAATAGGGAATGCTCTCCCTGATCTGTCCGCGCCGCAGCAGCAATAGTCCGTAACCGTTATTCAGACGAATATCCGTCGCATCACGCCGCAGACCCTCCAGATAATAGTCCGCCGGTTCCCGTGTCGCGTGGCGGTACTGTTCCAGATGCTGCGCCGCCAGATAAAGCTCCTCCAGACTATCGACTTCCTCCGGCTTCGGAAGAGGCTGCGCGGGCTCCGGCAACGGCTCCTCTTCCTGCACAAACGGCGTATAGCTCACCAGCGTTTTTGTATTACAGGTGACTTCCACCTGATAGTCAGCGTCCGCGCCCGGAGCATCAAACAACAGACAAAAACATCTCTCCGGATTCAGATTTTCAACACGCCAAAGCCACTCCGTGCCGCATCTCCGAACTGTAATCTCCGCTTCCGGATACACACCGGTCACATAGACGCGCAGTTCCATCATCTCCCCGTCCTGCCGCGTCAGGCTCACCGCCGCGTCCTTTGTCGCGTTTCCGACACGCCCGACACCCTTATAGGGCATAAAATATTGTACGAATGTTTTCTCTTCCTGCGGCTTTAACCAGGTAAAATCCGGCTGATTATCCGTATACACACCGGTCATCAGCTCAATATAAGGGCCATCCTCCTCCGTCAGATTCCGGTCCCACATCTGACCAAAATCTCCGCTCCCCCAGGTCCACTGTTTTTTGCCCGGCGCGATATGATGATCCGCCACATGGAGAAGTCCCGCTTCCCGTCTCTCATCGTAATTACCGATAAAATCAAAATCCGAGTGCGCCGCCATGTAGGAGGTCGGTACCTTTACATTTTTATAACGGGAAATATCCACCCCCGCAGAATAATCCCATTTATAATATTCACCCGTCGCGATGGGAAAAGTAGAAACCGCCCGCTTTCCGTGATCCATCACAGCAGTCACATCCGGCGGAAACACAGAATACGTATGGTCGTTGACCGGAACCGCCGGATTCGCCCACCACAGAAAGGTCTGTGGAAGATCGGTCCCGTTGTAAAGCTGCCCGCGTATCTCGATATAGGCTTTCCCCGGATAGAGAGAGATTGCTGCCAGCCCCTTTGTCCCACACATCCGGTCCGTCTCACCGACATAGACTGTAGCGGAACCATCTTCTTTTTGCTCCAGTGTAAAATCCACCGGCGCAAAGGTAGTCGGCCGATGATGCTGCGGCCAGTTAAACTCAATTCCGCCGGAAATCCACGGTCCAGCCAGCCCCACAAGTGCCGGCTTAATCACATGATTATAATACACAAAATCATATCCGTTCGTCTTGTCATATGCCCGTTGGATCCGGCCTCCCAGTTCAGGCAGAACCATAACTTTCAGATACTCATTTTCCAGAAAAACCGCCCGGTACTCCACATCGGTTTTCTCATCGGAAATCTTCTCCGTCACCGGCAGCGGATAGATCTTTCCTGTACTGCCCTGATATGCCCGTTTTTCAATAAAGAGCGGGTATTTCTCCGGCTGTCCCGCCCGGAACGTAGGGATGGTGACGGTCTCCTCCCATACATTGACTGTCTTTGTGGTATCCATTCTATTCCTTTCCGGCATTACTGCAACTTCTTCTCTGCCAGACACTGCATCCGGTCGATTGCTTCCGTCTCCGCCTTACAGATCTCATGTATCATCTGTGAAAGATCCCCCCGTTTTTCATATCGCAGAAATGCCCGTCGATATTTCCCTGTGGGCGAAATAGCAATCGGCAGAAATCCCTCATTGATCATCCTCTGACTCAGGAGCATTCTCCCGACCCGTCCGTTTCCATCCTGAAACGGGTGCACCGATTCAAACTCAATATGTTCCTTTGCAAAGAGCTCCATCTTCTCAGACAGATTTTTCCCCGTATAACTGTCATTCCATTTCGCGAAAAACGACTTCATCAGTTCCGGCACCCGCTCGGGATCAGGCGGATAATGAACAGCCTCAACCAGACTTCCTATATAAACTTTCCCTTTTCGATACGCTCCCTCCATACCCCGGATATATCCATTTGCGGTCTTGATCCACTCTTCCGTCAGTTCCCTCTTTTGAAAGGGAATCATCATCTTCTGTACACTGTGATACAGATTCTTCGCATCTCTGTATTCACTGTAAGTATGACCGCTTTGTACCTCATCATACTCGATCACAGAAACCGTCTCTTCCAGAGAAAGCGTATTCCCCTCAATCGCATTGCTGCTCCAGCAAAAACGCAGGGCAAAATCTCTGACAAACGGCTCCATAATCAGATTGACATCCCTGTATCGCAATGCAGCTGGAAGCGATACTTCTATTATCTGAATGATATCATTATTCTGAATCAGATCCATTTCAAACCTCTGCTGTGTTTCTGTTACAATAAATTTCTCTGTCAATTATCATATCTTATCTCAAAAACAAATACAAGGTTCGTTTTCATCCATTCGTACGGTTTTCCATATATAAGAAATCCCGTCCTTTTAAGGTAATTAAAAAGCATCAAAGCTTACATCAAAAACAGCCTCTCCGTACTTCGCATATAATTTAGCAGCATAATCATAACATTCGTTATCGTTCCGCTGCGAGACAACAATAATATTCATCACCAGCCTGTCAGGCACGAGTGTATATACCACACGAATACCGATTTTTTTGTATTTTATCTTAAAAAAACCGGTCAGATTATTCCCCTGCTTTCTCCCCAGCGGCCTGCCATAACCGTTCGGAGCGGGCAACGGTGCCTTCGAAACTTTTACGATACCAGCCAGAACCTGTTTGCGCACACCTTGATCCAACCTTTGATAATCGTCTCTGGCCTCATCTGTAATCCGTATCTCCCAGAACATCATTCAATCTCCACGCTCTCAGAAAGTTCCTCCAGCTCTTCCATAGTAAATCCCTGCTCTTTCACAAAATCTTCAAAAGTAGTAGTCTTAGTGACATCTCTGGACTCTGCCAAGCGAAGCAAACGGATATTCTCAGCCATCGCCATCACTCGATCAAGTTGTGCCAGTTTTCTCTGTATCTCCCGATACTGTGCCGGAGACATTAATACCGCAGTGGGCTGATTGTTCTTTAACACAATATATTCACTGTCATTCTCTGCTACATCTGAAAAAATCTTTCCTGCCTTTCCCTGGCTGAAATCCGATACAGATACCAGTTTTTCCGTAAACTCTGCCAGTGCCATACTCATGTGCCGTTCCCCTTTCGTCATTTTTTTCATTATATCGGATAGGAATACTTTATGCAATATTTTAATCAATATTTTAATTTATTTTCTTGTAAAAAGAGAGGGCAGATCATGTCCGCCCCTTCCACATACCGTTTTATTCAGTTGCTCTCCCAAATCCAGCGTTTCATACTGTCTACTATTGCGCGCATTTTTGCATCCATTTTGTTTTTCCTCCACACAATTGTCCGAATATTGACATTTCTCCTGCCAAACATAGCACGAGAAAGCCTTTTTTTCACAGTAATTATCTGCCGGAAATAAATTTTATAAATAATACTTTGCTACCGTACTACCACATTCTTCTCTCCCTCCAGATTCGAGGTATCCACCGTATACACAATCCCCTCCGCGCACTTCACATCCACAAGGATCTCTCTCTCTGTCACCTTCACATTCACCCGAATCTCACCGCTGGCCGACTGATACGTGCAGGTAAACTCATGCACGCTCTCCGGCAGATACGGGCGGATCGTCACCTCCGCAAACCCCGGCTTCTCCGGAATAATGCCTGCAATGCCATTATAATACCACTCGATGATATGCCCCATCATGTCGTGGCAATGGCTCCTGGGATTCTGCTCCCAATATTCGCCCAGCGTAGTCTCGCCATCCAGAACAAACGCGTAATAGCTGGGGTGCTCTTCCTTCGTGATATATTTACAGATGATGTCGTTCATGCCGTATTTCCGCGCAGTCTGAATCACGTAAGGCAAACCAACCTCACCGCAGATAAAGGAACCGTCGCGCTCCAGCGTATAGCGGAACGCTTTGACAATATCCGCCTCCTTTTCCTCCGGCACCAGCCCCCAGAACAGCGGCAGCGCCTGCGTTGCCTGCGTCATAAATAACTCATCCTTATGATCCCAGCATTTATAGCACCAGCAGCCGAGTTCTTCGTTCTCTACCAACAATTTCGCGTTATAGTTGGCTTTCACTTCCTCCGCGTAGGCATCCAGCTCCGCTTTCACATCTGTCTTTCCGAGAGTCTCCGCAAACTTTGACAATATCACTGCGTCAGCGTAAAGGAAAGCGGTCTCGATATTATCCCTGGCCAGGTCATTGCGGGGATTGCCCCAGTCACCCAGTCCATAGTTGATAAAGCCCTCCTCGTTAACCCGGGTCTTTAAATGCTCCAGATAACGCAGCCCGGCATCAAAATTATCTTCAATAATCTTCACATCCCCATAGAACAGATAATGCCAGTATGTACCCAGAATACAGGTACTGCCCCAGGGGATAATATCATAAAAACTGCCCATTCCCGGAACCGGAAGGACATTTGGGATATAACACGGAGCCTGCGCCGGCATCAGACCGTCGCCGGGGTAGAGCTTTCCGCCCTCCACGTCGTTGAACCAGTCGTCCGCCGTGTGCTGTCCGCAACGCATATCCTGCAAAAACTTTTCCCAGAGCAGTTTTCCGTCTTTCATATAAAAAATCGCACTGGCCATCAGATGATTCGGCTCCTGCCATGCGAAGCGCTCGATCGTCGGACAGTCGGTGTGTACGCCGACCATATTGGCCTCTACCGCTTTCTCTACAAGACTGTATATCTGCTCATAACGTTTGTCGTCGCAAATGAAGGAACCGTCCGTCTTGTGCGCACTGGAGATAGCATCCGCCCGGAGATTGCGAATTACAGGCTGATCAGCCGGGTCTCTTTCTATGGAAATACTCTCTGCGTCAGACTCCCTCGTTGCCCCGGCTTCATCCCCGACATTCTCCACACTAATCCCGGCTTTCTCCGCAGAAATACACTCCACTGCCACATACCGTCCTGCAAAATAGGCGAATTTCATGCGGCAGTGTTCCCACACATCATCCTCCCCCACGATCACGGTAATACAGGAATCCACCAGAATCCAGTTTTTCGCAAACTGATCCACATCCCCGTCCTCCCCCAGCTTCTCCGCGGGATAGATTTTCACTGCGTCGCCTTTTTTTCCTTTTATCTCAAAATCCAGCATGCCGGACATATTCTGTCCGAAATCATAGATATCTCTTCCGTTGACAGAATGAATCAGATTTCCCTCATAAGTTTTCAGGACTTTCACCGCAGGCTGGAACTGCTCCTGCAAACCTCCCTTTGGAATATCCCCGGCATCGGCATAGGAAGCCTGCGCCCAGTCTGCGTCGTCGTAACCCGCCGCATCCCATCCAGGCACGTTCAGTCGGTTATCTATCGTCTCGGAGCCGTAGACATTCGTCATCACAGTGGGATGTCCTTTTACCTTAAAACTGTCGTCCGCGATCAGCGTCTCTTCCGTCCCGTCCGCGTAGGTCAAAGTAAGCTCCAGCGCCAGCACCAGCATCTTCGCAAACGGTTGATACGGATTCGGGTTGGGCGGCATAAAAGCCGGAAAAGTAAATGTATAATGCTCATCCATCTTGATATACCAGCCATTTCCGACCTCCGCGCCGACCACGTTCTCTCCCGGCGCCAGCAGATCCGTCACATCGAAAGTCACATACTGCACCAGCCTGTCGTAGTCTGTCCAGGCCGGATCCATCTCATGATCATCCACTTTCGACCCATTTAAATGGAAAATGAACTGGCCCAGACCGCAGACCCTGGCAACGGCCGACGACACTTCCTTTTCCACATAAAACTGTTTTCTCGCATAGAACGGCACGGCCGTTCCATTTGTAATCCATTTGTCAAACATCCTGTTCTCCTTTCAACTGTTCCTGATTTTATTCTGTTTTTTCCGGGAAGTATATGTTACAATAACCGAAAAAAATACTACCGGACAACATCACAGAGGTACTATTATGACATCAGACTTTACAAAAAATCCCTCCGGACTCCCATATTATTTACAAATCTATAACACCTTGACGCCAGAGCTGCAATGGTCCCGGGACCTGACACTCTGTTTTATCCTGGAGGGAACTGTCACGATACACTATAGCGGACACACACGGCTTTTTGCACGCAATGATATCTTCTTTTTATTTCCATTTGAGACCTTTTCTTTTATGGAAACCGAGCCAGGCACCCGTGTACTCAGACTTTCCATGGATAATGATTTCTTATTCAACATGGTGCCGGAGCTTTCCACCCTGAGCTTACGCCAGCATCATATCGGAATGGATTTTCATAATGATACCTATTGCAGCCTTTGCCGCAATCTCTCCACCCTCATTTTTTGCGGTCAGAGATCGGACGGAAATGCAAGACTCCGGATGCTGACCGCCCTCAACACCATGCTGGCCACCATCCTGAACGCTTTTAGCATTCCTGCAGAACAGGTATCCGCCGCCAATAATTATATCAGTGAACGTATTCAAAAAATACTGTCCTATATCAGCGAGCATTATACGGAAAAAATATCAGTCGGAGAAATTGCGTCCCACCTTGGGATTCATCCGCAATATTTTTCTTCTTTTTTCCATAAATACTTTCATGTGGGCTTTTCAGAGTATCTGGCTGAATTTCGCGTCAGCGCATCCATCAACCAGCTCCTTCTCACAAATGAAAGTATCCTGAATATTGCGCTGACCTGCGGGTTTTCCAACCATAAAACCTATGGGGCTGCCTTTCAGAAGCTTTATCATATGCCTCCGACAGAGTACCGTAAAACCCATCAGCAGCCGGTTCCGGATTCCACGGAATCGTCAGCCGTAACAGAAACCGATCCGGATAACGATATATTTTCTTTCTTCCGCCCGTTTTTTACGGAGGAATTCACTGCAACCGGTATCGTACACCAGAAGCAGCTCATCAGTTTTTCCAGGAAAACACTCCTGTCCCAGGGCAAACAGAAACAGCAGCTGCATGTATATACCATCGGCCGGGCTCTCACTGTCCTTCGCCAGGATATTCAGGCACAGATGCGCCAGGCAAAAGAAGATCTGCATATCGATTATTTTCGTGTGAGGGATATCTTCTCAGATTCCCTCTACATCTACCATGAAACAAATGAAAAGGAGCCCCGCTTCAACTGGCAGGCACTGGACCGGGTCTTTGATTTTATGCTTTCCATCCACGCAAAGCCGTTCCCCGAGATTGGCTATATGCCGGAAACCCTGGCCTCAAAAAAACAATATGGCGCGCTGCAATTTCGCCCCAATGTCAGTTTTCCCAAATCTCTCAGAAAATGGAAACAGCTGATTCAGAACTTTCTGCTCCACTACATCGAGCGATACGGAATTGAGGAGGTTTCCCAATGGTATTTTGATTTCTGGACCACCCCGGATCTGCAGATGAAAATGCCCTACTGGAATGAAAGCATGGAGAAGTTCTTCCTTTTTTACAAAGCGACCTATGATGTTTTCCAGAAGGTGAATCCCCGGCTGCGCCTGGGGAGCCCCAACTTTTCTACAATCTCCGGCTATCCCTGGTATACATCATTTTTCCGTTACTGCAAAAAAGAAAACATCACGCCTGCCTACATCGGGTTTCATGCTTATGGCTGCCAGATTTTCCAGACTTCTCTCAAGTCGAAAGATTTTAATGACATCCGCAGCGACGATTACACCATCTCAAATCAGGAACAGATCCGTCTCTATCTGAACACATTACACGAGATCATGGACGCAGAAGGATTTGGTTTTCTGAGCGTAATTGTCTCCGATTTTAACCTGGATTACATGCCGGTCGACCTGATTCGCGATACCAGCTACATGGGAGCCTATCTGGCACATGCCACTTTCCAGACTCTGGATCAGGTGAATTTTCTTGGGCACTGGTGTCTGTCCGATATCTACGAAGACGCTTATCCTGAAGATTCTTTGTTTTGGGGAGGCCCGGGTTTCCTGACCAGTCTGGGGCTCAAAAAAGCTTCCTACAACGCACTTGCTCTTATCAGCCGTGCCGGAAACCAGATTCTCGCGCAGGGGGATAATTATCTGCTGGCCAGAAAAGAAAATACCTGGCAGCTTTTCATCTACCATCTGGTTGAATTTGAAAATTTTTATATGAACATGGATCCCTCCACACTGGATTCCACACACCGCTATGCCATCTATACCAATATGGACGACCTGCATGTCAATATTACTCTGCACTTTCCTGCCGGCTCCTACTATGTGAGGCGATTTGAAGTGAGCAGAGAACACGGCTCTGCTTATGACACCTGGGTTCAGATCGGGGCTCCGGAATCTTTCTCAAAAGATCTGGAGGATTATCTCCTGGACAGCAGTGTTCCCCTTGAAACATACAATATACACTCCGTGGTTGATTTCTTAATCCTCGATGAGAAAATACCGGCACTCGGGCTGATTCTGCTGGAAATCAGAGCAAAAGAAGGCATGTGAAAAAATCACAGAAAAACCTGTCTACCGCTATCGGTCAGTAACACAGATTATCCTGCAAGGTTAGCGTTCCATTCTCAACTCTCACCGGATATATCTGCGGACGCTCCTGATATTTGTCATTCGGAAAGTGCAATACAAAACAGCGCTGGCCCCGCAGATTACGAAACAGCATCCCATGGCCGCCGTTCGCCGGGTAAAGCGGCTCAGTCCTCTGCACCCACGGACCTGCCACACTGCCGTTCTCTGACACAGCCACTCCAACCGCATATGCCTGACGACTCCAGCTGGACCAGGTCATGTACAGCTTTCCATCGTCCATTTTTATGAGACTCGGTCCGTCTGTAAAGTAAACATCCCCATCTATGTCAAACTCAGCCTTTGCAAAGGGAACCGGCAAAGCCCAGGGAGCCTCCGACGCCTCAAAAATTTTCTCCGGGCTTTCCGCGGCTGTCCTCAGATCTTCGTTTAGACGGACAAAACACATATCTCCCGTAGGAGAATCCTCAAACGAATGGGAGAAAAAAAGTACCGGCGTGCCATCTTCTTCAAAATACAGCGTACCGTCAATGCAAACCCATTCCGCCGGTGTCAACCGCTCGCTATAGAGTTCAAACGGTCCATCAGGCTGCACCGATTTTAAAATAAAAATTCCTTTTCTCCCGCTCTCTTCCCCGAACGTTGTGATCAGATAAAACGCATCCCGATAATATACGCATTCCGGAGCCCAGAAAGCCCGGTCAGCAAAAAAGTCATGCGGCCGATGAAATATTTCAAACGGTCCCTCCCAATCCTCCAGGTTCTCACTTACATAACAGTCAAACCCTTCGGCCGGTCCCCAGGTTGTCTCGCTGCGCGTGCCATAGAGATAATATCTGCCTTCATAAGGCATGATATAGGGATCCCGGATGTTGATGTCCTGTCTCTTCACAAAATCGCTCCTTCCGTTCATTAAGTTTCCCATCAAAAAAAATGTTGTTTATGATTCTACCATACAAATTCAGTTTATTCTGTATGAAATCTTTTTTGAGAAAAAGAGCTGCCACATTACTTCCTAACGCAACAGCTCCCATACACTCATCTCATTCTACTGTCAACCTGATAGTCAGAGGGTCTTAGCAGCAATACCGAATGGACTAAAAGCGCTTTACGCTCTCTGTTAGCCTCTCGCTGCCCGGGCGGCTTTCGCCTTTTCCAACTTTTCATGGAACATCTTCTGTTCCACAAGGAGATAACTGTTAGATGTATAAATCAGGAATGCCATAACCACCACACCGTTGATTACAGTCATCATCGAAGAGCTGAAGTCAAGCCAGGTAAGTCCGGATGTAATAAATGCCTGTGTGACCGCACCAATAAAAATACCGATCGGCTGTGAACTGTACTTCGCAATCGCACCGCCGATAAACATCGGCAGAAATGCAGTCATGAAATAAGATGAACTCGACAGCCCGGTCTCCGGGGATACCGTTCCGTATTTGCTGATATACACGCATGCCGCAACTCCGAGCAACGCGCCGGCTATCACGTAACAGATCACCGCATTCCGTTTTTCATTGATACCGACATCGGTAGCAATCTTCTGTCCTCCCGCAAGAGATTTCTGATTATAACCGAACTTCGTGTGATCCCAGAGTATAACCATCAGTACCAGTACCACAATAATGATAATCAGCACTCCCGGCATCTTGGAGTAGATCAGCATATTGCTCTTACCCATCAGCTTTACGCCCTTGGCACGGTTATAAATAAAGCCAAGCGCCTCGTAAATCATGGCCAGACCGAGAGAAACCACCATCGGCGGCAGCCGGAGAATCACATACACCAGACCGGAAACCAGACCGATAACCGCAGCAATGAGTACGGTTATAATCAGCATACCCGCAGCTCCCATATCTGCATTCTTCGCTATATTTCCCCCGAGAATGATCGCCAGCACCATGGATGCGCCGATACTGAAGTCAAAACGTCCATTTGTCAGGTTGATTGACATGGCTAGCGCGATCAGGCACGAATAAACCGAAGTGTATAAAATTGTCTGAAGATCCGTGCCCACTCCGAATCCGGCGTGCCCTGTCGCATTACATATGATGAAAAAGAACAGATACACGATGACCGGAATCATCAGGCTCATCACTATATTTTTTCCTATCTTTTTGCCGCTCATAATAAACCCTCTTCCTGAGATTTTTACTGAATACCTGCCAGTGCCGTGTCAAGATCAAAGGAGGAATAATATGCGTTCACATCCTCAAACGTCACATCCTCATTGAACTCCGCCAGATACTGCGTCATATCATCTGCGGATACAAAGTAATTGCCCGAATCATGATAATCATAAATCGCGTTGAAAGAATCTGCATCAGCGATGGTCCAGCGATAGGTCAGTACAAGACCGCTCTCATCATCCGCTGTCCTCGTCGCATCCACATGGCCGGTGACTGCATTCAGGATCTGAACAACCGCGTTGCCGAACACAACCTCCTCACAATCGTATACAATCGTGGTAACAACACCATTGTTAACAGCATCATAGTAGGTGTCATTCACACCACCGATTGCTGCAACACTGACGGAGCCCTCTTTTCCTGCATCCGCGATTGGCTGGAACAGAGTTGCAGCGTTGAACGATACCGCAGCGCCATCATAGTCAGACGCGAGCATAGTGCTGACAGCAGCCGTGAAGTCATCTGTCCCGGGCCATCCCTCTACAACATCTGCGCTGGCATCATAGGTAATTTCATATCCGTCCGCCTGTGCGGCTGCGATACCTGCCTCAAAACCGGACTGACGGTCGATAAACATCTGTACGCCGAAAGAAGCGCCACCATTACAATAGAACACATGGGTCACGCCCTGCTCTGCCAGACTGTAAGCCATTTCATATCCGCCAAGGTAATCGCCATTTTCTTCGCTGTCGCCCTCGGTAAAGGTATAGCAGCCGAGATACATCTCATTGTCCAGGAACTCTAAGCCATACTGCTCGGTTCCCCAGTAATACATACCCTGATCAATCGCTCTCTGAATGGTCTCTGCACCGGCCACATTGTAATAAGCCAGAATTGCGGAACAACCGGCGGAAGCGCAGGAATCAATGAAATCCATCTCTCCCTCAGCGTTCTCGATACTCTCAGAATACATAAACTCAATGTTATAGTAATCAGTCAGATAATCCAGGTAATCCTGCAGTGCGATAAACTGCTCGTCTGTGGTATCAAATGCCTCCACGCCAATTTTCACCGTCTCCTCCGGCCAGGATCCATCCAGGGCAGAAGCAGTCTCTTCCGCCTCTGTGTTTTCTGCAGCCGCGCTGCCGTCATCCGTCGCAGAATCAGAGCTGCTGCCCGATCCGCATCCTGCCAGTAAAGCTGCTCCCATCGCACCGCAAAGAGCAATTGCTAAAATTCTTTTTTTCATGTTGTCCTCCTTCTAAAAAATATAGATAAAGAAATTTATGTAGAAACCCACCGCCTATCTCGGCAGCAGTTTTCCTCTGTAACTTAAGCTGGAAACCAGCACTACTACGATAAACACAATACCCCTGCATACCTGAACCTGTCCGGTTGTAAGCCCCATGATGGTCAGTCCGCTGTTCAGAAGCGTGATGGTCGCAGCACCCAACAGACCAGCGCTGATTTTTGATTTCGGTCCGCCGGAAAGGGGCATACCGCCCAGCACCAGTGCAACCATGACATCATTTCCTACGGAGCTCGCAGTCGTACCACCAACTGTTCTCGTCCGCAGCATGATAAGATAGGCTGCAATCGCAACACCGACAGCATTGATCAGGAAAACGATAATCGTTGTTTTTTTCGTATCGATACCGCTCTGCTTCGCTGATATAATATTACCACCCATATTCTTTGCCCGGATACCGATGGATGTATAATTAAACAACACCACACAGGCTACGAAGAAAGCGACCAGACAAATCACATTGACGACTGACATCTGCGTGAAACTCAGGGTCGGAATCTCTTTCACTGCATCGGAAAGATAAATGGTCGACTCACTTCCCAGCATAACCAGGACGACGGCTGATATAACGGAACCCAGCACAATCGTAAAAATGAAGAATGGTACATTTACGGTCGCTGCAAAAATTCCTTTAATCAACCCGAAAGCCAACGCTGTTCCCAGCGTCGCCAGTGCCGAGGCAACCAGGCTTCCCGTCGCGATGGCGACCTCTCCGCCAATCACAGCGGCAAAGCAGATACAGCCGCTCAGGGACATGTCAAAATATCCCGCGCCGAAGACAAAGACCGCACCGATCGTTGCCAGCGCCGTCACAATCACCTGACTGCTCAGAGACTGCAGGTTTGTCACGGAAAGCAAAGCGCCTTTCGTAATAATTTCAAAGATGACAATCACCGCCACAAGACCGATATATGGGGCCAGCGCAGCTACTGTTCTCGCATCCAGTTTTTTCTCTTTCTTCTCTTTTTCCATGCCGCTTATCCCCCTAAATCATGACGTCTATGATCATATTTTCGTTTAAGTCCTCACTGCGTAGAAACTCGCCCGCCAGTTCGCCATCCTTTAAGATCAGAAGCCGGTCGCTCATTCCGATCAACTCTGGCATTTCCTCGGAGATCATCACAATGGACTTGCCCGCTTTCCGCATCTCGTCGATCAGATGATACATGGCAGCCTTGACGCCGATATCCACGCCACGGGTCGGGCAATCAAGAATCAAAACATCACAATCCCTGCCGATCCACTTGCCGAACACCACCTTCTGCTTGTTTCCCCCGGAAAGATACTGGACATCCTGCGTGATGGACGCGCATTTGATGCTCAACGCATCTTTCTGTTTGTTGACATATTCCTTACAATCCTTCGGGAGAAGGAAAAACCCTTTCTGTATCTTATCATAACCCGCTGCCAGGATATTATCATAGATACTCTCGGTCAGAACCAGAGCTTCCTGGTCACGGTTTTTTGACACATATCCATATCCAAGCAGAAGTGCCTGTCTGGGTTTCGATATAACCTGACCGCTCTTTACATCCGTTACAGAGCCTTCCAGAATCTTCTCCTCACCAAAAAGCGCCCGTCCCAGTTCATGCATTCCGCAATGGGAAAGTCCGCCGATCCCGAGCACTTCCCCCTTATGTAACTCCATGGAAAAATTCATCAGCATCCCAGTGCCTGTCGTGACATTATCCACCTTCACAACAACATCATCACTGACCGGTGTGCCGTAGTCGCTGCGGTAATAATCTCCGCTCATCTCACGGCCTACCATATACCGCTTGATATCGTTCTCGTTCATCTCTTCCTTCGACAGAGTGGTGATCAGATTTCCGTCCCGCAATACCGTCAGGGTATCACAGGTCTCCATCAGCTCATCCAGATCGTGGGAGATAAACACAACTGCCTTATTATTCTCTTTCATCTTGCGCATAATGCCGTAGATAATGTCGCGGCCTTTCTGAGACAGCGCCGTGGTCGTCTCATCAACCACCAGCATCTCAGGATCGTTGTAGACGGTCTTCGCAATTTCCACAAGCTTGCGGTCCTGCATATTCAACGCGTCGATCGGCATGGCCGGATCCACGCCTTCAAACCCAATGGCATCCAGCGCTTTCTTTGCCTCCGCGTTCATTTTCTTCCGGTTAACCAGCCCGCCCTTCACAAACTTATCCTCGCTGCCGAGGAAGATATTCTGCGCCACAGTAATTCCGGAAACCGTTCCCTGCTCCTGAACGATCATGCCGATGCCGGCCTCCGCACCCGCGATCATTGTCGCTGGTTTGTGCGGCTGCCCCTTGAAAAACATCTCTCCGCTGGTAGCCGGCTGCATGCCGGCCGCTATAGAAGTGATCGTAGATTTACCGGAACCATTTTCGCCAATCAGACCCGTGATCTCCCCGCGGTAAACCTTGAAATCCACCTCATCCAGCGCGATGGTCGGTCCAAAGTGCTTGGATAGTTTCCTGGCTTCAAACAGTAATTCCCTTTCCATGCTTCCTTCACCTCGTGTAATCAGATTACTTTTTTGTAACTGTGGTAATTTTACCAGTAAAATACGCTGTCTTCATCCTCTCTTTAAGCATTTTTTACAACCAAAAATAATTTTTTATTTTCATTTCATTTTTTCTATGTAATTTTTTCGTACTCAATCCACAGTTTAATCTTTGTTTTTTGGGCAAAACCATCTTTCACGCTTTTCTTTCCCGTCGTTCCATGTTAGAACAAGGACAAAAAACAGGAAGGAAGGCGGAAAAATGATCTCTGACTACACCAACAACCCTGCCAATCTGCCCTTTGTGCAAGGCGTATATGGCAATTTCACACCGGATTTTTCGAATATCTGGCGTCATTTCGCGTAAATGCATCCCTGAACAACCTGCTGTACTCCGATGAGAGCATTCTGGCTACCGCCCTGGAAAACGGATTTTCCAACCACAAAACCTATGGCGCCGCTTTCCGAAAGCTTTACCACACCTCTCCCACAGAGTTCCGTAAAAGCTACCGGCAGCGTTTCCGCATGGAAGAACCGGATGCTGAGCCGACAGATGAGAGCGAACCGGATCTCAATCTCTTCACGTTTCTTCGCTCTTTTCTCACCGTCGATGTTTCCGCATCCAATAATCGATTTCGCGCACAGACGCTGAGTTTTTCCCCGGAAAAACTACTGGTCCACAGTCAGATGAAACCCCAGATCCGCGCTTTTTCCATCGGG
>JAJQAD010000047.1 GCA_021204005.1 Clostridiales bacterium | reverse complement strand
AAAGGTTTCTTCCCAGTGTTGCTGGGAAATATCCTGATAGCATCGGAAGACCGAAGATACACATTTGCGCTGGTCATCATAGCACCGGTCATGGGACACATTTTCTCCATATTCCACAACTGGAACGGTGGACTTGGAATTGCCACAACGTTTGGGACAATGATAGCTATATTCCTGCAGAGTCGATTATTGGTATTACTGGTAGGAAATTACGCAATTGGAAAATTCCTGCTGAAATTCCGGCATAAACATCAGAGAACCCTGTTTGTTTTCGGGGTATTCCTTGTGGAAATACTATTACTCAATAGTAAAGATGCTTATTCGTTGGCATATTTCTGTATAGCATGTGTCATTCTTCTGAAATGCTTAGCGTTGGATCATAAAGATCCCATATCGACCATAATAAACGGACATGACTGCTGACGCAGTCACCACCATGTATAGAAAGCAAGGAGGTGTTTCCGAATGGCAACATGGAATCCGTGGCATGGCTGCACCAAGGTAAGTACAGGGTGTTCCAAATGTTATGTCTACAGGCGTGATGCCGAATTCGGAAAGGACGCCTCCGTCGTCAAAAAAACAGCTTCCTTTGACCTGCCAATCAAAAAGAACCGCCAGAAGCAGTATAAACTGCCGCCGGACGGCGAATATGTCTATACCTGCTTTACGTCTGATTTCTTCCACCCGGCAGCGGATGACTGGCGCGTGGATGCCTGGGCGATGATGCGGGAGCGGCCGGATCTGGAGTTCTATTTTATTACCAAACGGCCGGAGCGCTTCCATGTCAGCCTGCCGGACGACTGGAGAGACGGCTATGAAAACGTACATATCTGCTGCACCTGTGAAAACCAGCAGATGGCAAACCGGAGGCTCCCCATTTTTCTGAAACTTCCCATACGGCATAAAGAGATCATCCATGAACCGATGCTCGAGGCGGTCAACATCCGCCCCTGGCTGAAAGAGTATCATTCTGAAATCGAGATGGTATCCTGCGGCGGGGAATCCGGCGACGACGCCAGGGTCTGCGACTTCGGCTGGGTCTTAAACACCATGAACCAATGCGTAGAATATGACGTACCGTTCCATTTCCACCAGACCGGGTATCATTTCCGGCGCAACGGGCGCATATATCATATCCCGCGGAAGGATCAGCATACGCAAGCGGCAAAGGCAGGGGTGGACTATCCACCGATAACGTCATCCCGCTCTCCGGCATAAAATAATAATTATGAAAAAAGCACAACAATCCAGAATTTTGTTTTGTTGTTGTTTTGGTTCTGTTCAAGTGATATAATTAAGAGCAGTAGTGTATGCTGCAAAAAGTCGGACTGAAAAAAACGAAACAACAATGCAAATGGAGGTGTCAAATGGCTGATAAAACAATCATCTATTATTACTCCGGCTCCGGGAATAGCCTCTCTGTCGCAAAGCATATTGGTGAGAAGTTGGGAAATACAACGCTTTTGTCTATCTATACTCTGAGGGATAACCCGGAGGTTCCGGCAGATTACACTCGTATTGGTATTGTAACCGCCACATGGTTTGTACGGCCGCCGAGAGTGGTGAAAGAGGTCTGTGAAAAACTCCGCTGTTCCAGACAGCAGAAGATTTTTATCCTTGCCACCTGTGGCGGCTATGACGGTTATGTCTGCATCGACTTGAAAGCCATTTTGCAGCCGAAAACGGACTTTTCTGTTCAGACCTTTATGTTACCTATGCCGCCAAACCACATCGTAGGCTTTTCTCCCATGCCGGATTGGATCAATCGTATCTACCTGAACCATGAAGCCAAAGCTTCTGTAGAAATAGCAGAGAAAATCCAATCGGATGCCCCTACGAAGAACCGAAAAGGTGTCAACCGCAAGTTCCTTTCGTGGGTATCAGCGACTGGCAATAAGAAATTGCTGGGAGTTGACCGGGACTCTGTTGAGGGCGGCTTCTATACCACTGATGCCTGTGCGAAATGCGGTGTTTGCGAAAAGCTTTGTAAAAATGGGAACATCCGGCTGGCCGAAGACGGTCCGGTCTGGGGACACGACTGCCAACAGTGCATGGCCTGCATCATGTGGTGTCCAAACCATGCTATTCGCCACCCCAATGTGCCGGAGAAGCGCAGACGCTATCAAAATCCTAATGTCACTCTGAATGATATGATGCAATCGGAATTCCATACTGGAGACCCTGTGGGAGAGTCCGGGGGCGAATCAGGCAATCATGAAAAAGAACGGGTTAGTAAGTGTAACAAGGAAAACCTCCAGAAGTTCACGAAGGAGCACCGCACGTTCATTGCGGTAGGTACAACGCTTATTGTTGTCGGTACTGTGGGGCTCCTGCGAAAGAATGCCAAGAATCGCCGTGGAAAATGAAATGTAGTGCCAGGCTACAGAAAATAAGCGTTTTCAAACCCGCCTTTGATGCTTGCATTTCTATAATATTTACAGTAATGGAAACCGACCTGTATCCCAACTGTACTATCAGGAATCATTAATTGCAAGTTACAGTGATGATCCGTATAATCAGAAAACGAGTGTCACTCCGGTGGGAGTGATGCAATCTGAATTTCATGCGAGGGATAATTATGAGTTGGAAATTAGAAGATATACCTGACCTTTCCGGCAAAGTTATGATTGTGACAGGTGCAAACAGTGGTTTGGGCTTTGAAACTGCTAAGGAGCTTTCGCGCAAAGGCGCTAAGGTTGTAATGGTCTGCCGTAATCCGGAAAAAGCGAATGCCGCCATGCAAAAGATCCAGGCTGAGGCTCCGGGGGCGGATTTGGATGCCATGCACTTAAACCTTGCCAGTCAAAAAAGTGTTGCAGATTTTACAGACCAATTCAAGCAGAAATACAATCGCCTCGATGTTCTCGTCAACAATGCGGGAATAATGGCTGCGCCGTATTCTGAAACAGTGGATGGCTTTGAAAATCATTTTGCAACGAACTATCTCGGTCACTTTGCGTTGACGGGAAGGTTACTTGACCTGTTGGAGGCAACGCCCGGTGCAAGAGTTGTCAGTGTAAGCAGTCTTGCATATTTTTTCGGAAACAAGATAGATTTTGATAATCTGTACTATAAGAATAAGAAGGGCTATGGCAGATGGAGAGCATATGGGCGCTCCAAAATGGAAATGCTTTTATTTGCGTATGAGATGCAGCGGCGTCTTAAGCACACAGGCAAGTCTACGATTTCGCTTGCTGCACATCCCGGAATAGCACAGACAAACATTATGCCTGCCCAGGCAAATAACGCTTTCACAAAAGGCTTTTTGAAATTTGTGGCCAGTTTCCTAAAGCCAACCATCTATGGCGCAATGCCATTGATTCGTGCGGCTACGGATGAAACTGTCAGAGGAGGCGAATACTTTGGCCCATCAAAGGGCAGGATGCCGGATGTAGTCAAATCAAACAAAGCGTCTCATAATTTGGATACGGCAAAAAAGCTGTGGGAGGCTTCTGAGTCACTTACGGGACTTCACTATTTGGATTAGACATACCGAAAGCATTAAAGAAAAACTCCTTTATGACAGCAGAGGCGATAGCAGAGCATACAGGAATCAATTGAAAGAGTCGGAAAATTTCTGGAAAATAAGGTCATCTCATCTGCCGCTTAATCCACTCCATCAAGACATCCACGACATACTCCTGCTGTTTCTCCGTCAGCTCGCAGCCCCTCGGAATCTTATGCCACTTCTCCAGGCATCCCCGACAGCAGGTCGCTGTCGCGTGTTGCGCGATAAAAACGGGATGCCCTTTCATCGGCGTCTGCTTCCCATCATTCGGAATCTCCGCCGGGGCAAGCCTTTTCTGCACGAAGTCCTGTGCATGGGAG